>JAKAXG010000303.1 GCA_021827225.1 Actinomycetes bacterium
CTCATGCAACTGTGGACACGGCGAACGACTGGTGACTGAAATCCACCTGCGAGGTGGATAATCGTCACCAGCCAGGCTGGTCCAGCTCGACTGCCACCTGCGGTGCCTGCCGGCGCCGGCCCGGCCGACACTCCGGCACCCGGCGCCGGCCGGCCCCCGGTGCCCGCCGGCCAGCCCCCGGTGCCGCCGGCCCCCGGTGCCCGCCGGCCAGCCCCCGGTGCCGCCGGCCCCCCGGCACCGGCCCAGCACCCCCGGCACCCGGACCGGCAGGGGCAGTGCGTAGGCCCTTACAGTGTCGCCGGCTACCGGTTATCAACAGGAGGGACGACGATGGGGGCTACCTACGAGAAGACCAGCGTTTCAAGCGAGCTGGCCCACCGGATGATTGAGGCGGCGGAAGCCAAGGCGAGGGACATGGGGCACCCCTTCGTCATCGCCATCGTCGACGAGAGCGGCGTGTTGAAGGCGTTCTCACGGATGGACGGTGCCCCGCTGCTCAGTGTGCAGGTGGCCCAGGACAAGGCGTATACCGCCGCCGGGTTCTCCATGCCCACCCACGCCTGGCACGACTTCATCAAGAGCGACGCTCCCTTGGCCGCCGGAGCCCCGACCGGTATCGACCGGTTGGTGATATTCGGGGGTGGCTACCCGATCGAGGTCGGTGGGCGGGTCGTGGGAGGGGTCGGGGTCAGCGGGGGCCACTACAGCGACGACATGCCGGTCGCCGAGGCGGCTCTCACCGTCGCGGGCGGGGCCTCGGCGTCGTGAGCAGCTCCGACCCGGGGCGCTCCGTGGCCGCCGGCGCGCCAGCCCCCGCCGGCGGGCCGACCCCCCGCCGGCGCCTCCGCCAGCTACTCGGCGGAGGGGACGTGGTCATCGCGCCTGGGGCCTACGACGGGATCACCGCCCGGGCGGTGGAGGCGGCTGGCTTCCCGGCCGTTTACATGACCGGAGCCGGCACGGCCGCCACCATGGGATTCCCGGACTACGGGCTGCTCGGTATGACGGAGATGGCCGAGAACGTCGGCCGGCTGTGTTCCGCCGTCCGGGTGCCGGTGATCGCCGACGCCGACACCGGCTACGGCAACGAACTGAACGTCACCCGGACGGTGAGGGAGTACACCCTGCGCGGCGCCGCCGCGCTGCACATCGAGGATCAGGTGTTCCCCAAGCGCTGCGGGCACCTGGACAACAAGCAGGTCATCCCGGCCGAGCAGTTCATCTCGAAGATCCGGGCCGCGGTGGAGGCCCGGACCGACGAGGACCTGGTGATCATCGCCCGCACCGACGCCCGGGCCGTAGTCGACCTCGACGAGGCGGTGGAACGGGCCAACCGGGCGCTGGCCGCCGGGGCCGACATGGCCTTCGTCGAGGCCCCGCAGACCCTGGAGGAGGTGTATGCCGTTCCCCGGCTGGTGGAGGGTCCGTGTCTGCTCAACGCGGTGGCGGGCGGGAAGACGCCTCCCGTGACCGTCGCCCAGGCGGCGGAGGCCGGATACCGGTTAGTGATCCTGCCGGTTCTTCTCCTGGGCGCCGTGGTGCGAGCCGTGGAAGCGGCACTGGCCGGCCTGCAGGCGACCGAGGCCCTGGAAGCACTGGCCGGCCTCCCCGCCACCGGGGTCGGCCTCCCCGCCACCGGGGTCGGCCTCCCCGCCACCGGGGCCGGCCCGCCAGCTGGAGAGGATCTCCCCCTGGTGGACCTCTTCCGCCGGTTCGGCACCGCCGAGTGGGACCAGGTCCGCAGTCGGTTCCCCGAAGCAACTGCCGCCGACCCGCAGCGGGCCCGCCCGGGACAGGCGTAGCGCCCCGCGCCCGGGCGGGGCTCGTCGAAGGTCGGCAGGACCCGTGCTACCGCGCCGAGTGTCGGTATCGTCGGTCTCAGTGAGTCCATCTTCAACCGATCGACCCTCGACCGGTCGGGGTTCGGACCGGGTGGTCCTGGTGGCCGCCATGGCCGGCACGGTGGCCGCCGCCCTGCCGGTGTTCCTGGTCGGCGCCGTCGCCGTCCAGATCCGCGAATCGGTACACTTCGGCGCCGGCGCCCTCGGCCTGCTGGTTGCCCTTTATTACCTCGGGGCGGCTCTCAGCTCGGCGGCCCTGGGAAGGATGGTGGAGTCGGTCGGAGCCCTGCGGACCATGCGGGTGGCCTGCGCGGTCAGCGCAACGGTGCTGGCCCTGATCGCTGCGGTGGCCCACTCGGTGGCGGTCCTCGCCGTCCTGCTGGTGGCGGCCGGGGTCTCCAGTGCGGCGATGCAGCCGGCCGCCAACCTGTACCTGTCCAAGCGGATGACCCACGGTCGTCAGGGCGCCGCCTTCGGGATCAAGCAGTCGGCCGTCCCTCTGACCACCGCCCTCGCCGGGCTGGCCGTGCCGGCCCTGGCCCTCACGGTCGGGTGGCGCTTCGCCTTTGCTCTGGCGGCTGTGGTGGCCGCCACGGTGGCGGTCGTCATGCCCCGGCCGACGGTCCCGCTGGCGCAGCGCCGGGCGGCCTCGTCGCACAGCCGCCCAGCCAGGTCCGGAAAGGCGCTGTGGGTGATGGCGGGCGGCTTCGGTCTGGGACTGGCCGCCGCCGGCTCCCTGACCGCTTTCCTGGCCAGTTCGGCGGTCGCCGCCGGCACCGGCCGGGCCTGGGCCGGCCTCCTCGTCGGCATCGGCGGCGCGGCCGCGGTGGTGGGCAGGATCGTCGTGGGCCGCCGGGCGGACCGTCGCGGCCGCGACCACCTTCCGGTGGTGGCGGGGATGCTGCTGATCGGCGCCGCGGGATACATCGCCCTGGCGGCCGTCAGCGCCGACCGGGCGTCCTACGCCTACCTGCCGGTGGTCCTGGTCGTCTTCGGGGTGGGTTGGGGATGGAACGGGCTGTTCAACTTCGCGGTCGTCCGTGACTACCCCGAGCGGCCGGCGTGGGCGACCGGTGTCACCCAGACCGGAGGCCGGATGGGCGGGGTGGTCGGCCCTTTCCTGTTCGGCCAGGTGGTCAGCCACTCCTCCTATGCGGTGGCGTGGTCGGCGGCGGCTGTGATCAGCATCGTGGCCGCCGGCGTGCTCCTCGCTGGCCGGCGGATGGCTTCCCGGGAGCCGGCTGGAGGGACTCTGCCGGTTGCTCCAGCCGCGCCCACCGGCTCCATCGGATGAGAAGCGCCCCGGACGCGACCGCGAGCGGGACGGTCAAGTAGCAGACCGCGACCGCCGATTACATCCTGAGTCGTCGGAGAGCCCGAGACCGTGGAATCTGGATGTGATCGATGAAGGCCTTTGCGTGCGGAGATGTGGTGCCTGGGTGTGAGGCCCGGTGGGTCTGTTCCAGCGAGGAGGAGATCCTGGCGGCCGTGGCAGGTCACGCCTGTGCCGACCACGGCCTGTCGGACGTGCCCGCCAGCCTGGTCGAGCAGGTCCGGGGTCGAATCCAGGACCTTGACGCGGCCTAGGCGTCCTGTGCCCGGCTCATCGCCGGTCCGCTGAGGCGGGCGTCGGCGTGTCCTCACCGCCCGCTTCGCCCCCGCCGGTGCCCGCCGAGCCGGCCTGGGGGGAGCTGATCGGCCGGGCCCTGGCCGGCGGGGTCATCAGCACCGCGTACCAGCCGATCGTCGACGTGGCCCGGGGCTGCGTGGTCGGCTACGAGGCTCTGGCCCGCTTCGACGGTCAGCCTGTCACCGATCCCCACGCCTGGTTCCAGGCCGCCCGGTCGTGTGGCGTAGCCGCGGAACTGGAGGCCCTGGCCCTCCGGTCGGCTCTGCGTCACCGACCCAGCCTGCCCGCCAACTGCTTCTTGAGCGTCAACGTCTCGCCCGACCTGATCGGCACATCCCCGGTCCGGGCCGTGCTGGACGGTGAGGGCGACCTCGGCGCGCTGGTGATAGAGCTCACCGAGGACGCCCGGGTGGACTCCTACGCCGACCTGGCCCTGGACCTTCGCCGGCTGCGGGCGGCAGGTGCGGTGGTGGCGGTCGACGATGCCGGCGCGGGGTACGCCGGCCTGTCACACCTGCTCGAGGTGCGACCCGGGATAATCAAGCTCGATCGGCAGCTGATCACCGACATCGACCGCGACGAGGCCAAGCGGGCGCTGGTGGAGCTGATAGGTGCCTTCAGCAGCCGCATAGACGCCTGGTTGCTCGCTGAAGGCGTGGAGACCACAGCCGAACTGGATGTCATCGCCTCGCTCGGCGTGCCACTGGTCCAGGGGTACCTCGTGGGCCGGCCCGCCCCCCCGTGGAGCGCCATGCCGGAGGACGTGGCCCTGCGTCTGATCGCCGCGGCCGCGCCGCAGGACGGCGCCTCCCTCCGCCGGTTGCTCGAGGTCGCTCCCACGGCCCAGGAGCTGAACACCGCCAGGACCGTGCTGGCGGCCGACGCCGCTGTCGACGCCGTCGTGATGGTGGACCATCTCGGTCGACCGGTCGGGCTGGCGGACCCGTCGTCGATCGCCCTGCGGGCGCCGGCTCGCGCCATGCTGGCCCACCTCGACACCCCGGTCCACGAGGCCGCCCGACGGAGCCTGACCCGGCAGAGGTGGGAGCTGTTCCTGCCGATCGTGTGCACCGACAGCGCCGGCCGCTACGTCGGCATTGTCCGCATTGAGCGACTGATCGGGGCGTTGGCCGAGGCGGTGGCCAGCTAGGGCAGCCGGCCCCGCCTCAGAAGCCGGGCGGGCGGGGACAGCCGCCGAGCAGATCGGAGAGGTACCGGGCCAGGTGGAGGGTGGTGCGGTCGTGCAGGTAGGCGCCGACGACCTGGATCCCCACCGGCAGACCCGACGGGGTGAGACCGACGGGCACCACCGTGGCCGGGAGGTAGCAGACCCCGGCGGGAGCCATCCACGCGGCGGCGTCCCAGTACGGCCAGTCCCGGCCCGAGAAGCGGACGGTACGCGCCGCCTGAGGCTGGCTGTGGTCGTGGGGGATGGCCGGGCAGGGCATCACCGGCAGCAGGAGGGCGTCCCAGGTGGCGAAGAACTGCTCGCCCGCCAGGCGCATCTGGAGGCGGCGCTCGTTCACCGACAGCCATTCCCGATGACGGATGGCCATCCGGCGGCGGGTCTCGCCCGCCGCCGTGGCACTGGAGTCCGCGGCGAACGCCTCGATGGTCGCCCGGCTGGCGCCACCCGACAGGGCGGCCTGGAGCAGGGTCGAGAAGGTGTCGACCGCCTTGTCGAGACTGAACGACGGCCGGGCTGAGTCGTCTACGACCGCGCCCGCGGCGGTCAGCGCCCCCGACGCCTTCTCGAGCAGTCCCTTCACCTCGGGTTCGACCGGGCACCGCGGGTCGTCGAGCCAGGCGGCCACGCGGTAGTCAGCCAGGTGCTGGCGGCGGGGAGGGGGTAGCTCCAGGCGCCAGGCCGGGTGGTTCCACCGGTCCGGGCCGGCCAGGACATCCAGGGCCCTCTCCAGGTCGGCGACGGACCGGGCCATCGGGCCGCCGACTGCGAGATCGGCCTGGCTGAGGGTTCCGGGCGGGCCGGGGATCTGTCCGTGGGCGGGGACGATGCCGTAGCTCGGCTTGTGCCCCATCACCCCGGACATGTGGGCGGGCAGCCGGATGGACCCGCCGATGTCGCTGCCCAACTCGAGCGGGGTGAACCCACAGGCCAGGGCGGCCGCCGAGCCGCCCGACGACCCGCCGGCCGTCCGGTCAGGGTCGTAGGGGTTGGTGGTCGTGCCGAACAGCTCGTTGTAGCTCTGGAAGTCGCCGGCGTATATCGGCAGGTTCGTCTTGCCGAAGATGACCGCTCCCGCCTCGCGCAGGCGGGCCACCGGCCAGGCGTCGGCTGAGGGCACGAAGTCCTCGAGTTCCGGGGCGCCGGAGGTGGTGCGCATCCCGGCCGTCTGCCAGGAGTCCTTCACCGTCATGGGCACTCCGTGCAGGGGTCCGAGGTTGCCGCCGCCGGCGACGGCCTCGTCGGCGGCCGCGGCCTGACGGGTGGCCGCCTCGACGTCGAGGGTGACGACGCTGTTCACGGGCTTGTCGAGCC
>JAKAXG010000304.1 GCA_021827225.1 Actinomycetes bacterium
ACCGTTGAAGAAGTGGCGGCCCGCGTCGCCGCCACGCTCAGGCCCGGACCCGGACCCGGGCCGGCGTAGGCCGGCCTGTTTAGCCCGCCGGCGCCTCCCGCCGGCGCCTCCCGCCGGCGCCTCCCGGCCCCCGCCGGCCCCGAAATCTGTACCGTTCTACATAATCTGTACCGAGATAGCTCGTCAACTACAAAAAATGTACAGAATTGTCAGAAGGGTCCAGAGATGGCATCATGAGATGCTATGAAAAGGGAAATCAACCGGGCGGTGGCCCTCCAACTCCGCCAGCAGTACAGCGCCGTCAGCCGCCGGCAGCTGCGCGCTCTCGGCGTGACCTCGAAGCAGGAGGCCACCCGGGTGGCGGCGGGGGAGTGGGAACGGCCCACCAGCCGGGTCGTCCGACTGTCCGGATCGCCCCGCTCCGCCCACCAGGACCTGATGGTCGCCCTGCTCGATGTGGGCCCCACGGCCATCGCCTCGCACCAGTCCGCCGCCTGGCTGTGGGACCTGGTGCGGGTTCCCGACCGCCACTCCCTCAGTATCAGCTACCTGAGCCGCTACCGTCGCGGCCCCTTCACGCTTCACCGGGTCTCCGATATGCCGGCGCAGGTCAGCGTGGTGGCCAACATCCCCTGCACCAACCCTCTGCGCACGCTGGTCGACCTGGCCGGGGTGTGTCCGGCCGACCAGCTCGACGACGCCGTTGACCGGGCCGTCGCCCGCAAGCTGGTGACCGTGGAGGGCCTGAAGGCCGAGCTCGACCGGGTCGGGCAGCGGGGACGCAACGGGGCCGGAGCCATGCGGTTGGCGCTCCAGCGTCGCCACCTGCTGACCGGCCCGTCCCCCAGCGTGCTCGAGAGCCGGTTCCTCCGACTGCTGCGTCAGGGCGGCATCGAACCGCTCTCGGTGGAGGTGGTGGCCGGCCCCCACGGCGAGTACCGGATCGACAGCCTCCTCGACCCGCTGGTCGGCGTGGAGGTCGACGGGCACGCCCACCACAGCACTCCTGAGCAGAAGGCCTACGACGAGCGCCGGCGGGCCCAGATCCGGCTGAGCGGCATGTTCCTGCTGGTCTACGACTGGGTGACCGTCACCAAGGAGGGCCGGCGGGTGATCGCCGAGTGCCACCAGGCCGTGGCCCGCTACGGGTCCCAGCCGGCTGGCAGACTGACCGTGAGATGAGCAGCGTCGTCGGCCCCGTAGGCACCGAAGCAGACCTCTTCGCCGGGGTGGTCGGCCAGGAGCGGGCCGTCGCCTTGCTGCGCTCCGCCGCGCAGCGGCCGGTCCACGCCTACCTGTTCGTCGGCCCGCCGGGTACGGGAAAGCGGGCAGCCGCCACCGCCTTCGCCGCCGCCCTCCTCTGCCCCCACCACGGCCAGCACCCCGGCGGGGCGGCCCTGGACGACACCTGCCGGCGGGTGCTCGCCGGCCTGCATCCCGACGTGGTGTCGGTGGAGCGGGAAGGGGCGTCGATCGGCATCGGAGCGGCGCGGGAGGTCACCCGCACCGCCTACATGAGCCCGGTGGAGGGGGGCCGCAAGGTGGTCATCCTGCACGACTTCCATCTGGTGCGCGAGACGGGGCCGGCCCTGCTCAAGACCATCGAGGAGCCGCCGCCGTCCACGGTGTTCGTGATCCTGGCCGAGTATCTGCCGCCCGAGCTGATCACCATCGCCAGCCGGTGCGTGCAGGTGGACTTCGCCCCGTTGAAGCCCGAGGTTGTGGTCTCGGCTCTCACAGCTGCCGGGATAGAGGACGACCGGGCCCGGCACCTGGCGGAGGCCGCCGGCGGCCGGCTGGACCGGGCGCTTCTTCTGGCCTCCGACCCCGAGTTCGAGGCCCGTCGGCAGGCGTGGCATGGCATCCCGGCCCGCCTGGACGGCAGCGGGGCCACCGCCGCTCGGATCGCCGACGAGCTGGTGGCTTTCCTGGACTCGAGCGTGGCCCCGCTCAAGGAGCGTCAGGCTCGGGAGATGCAGGACCTGACCGACCGCAACGCCCGGGCCGCCGAGGTGAGCGGCAGCAGGGGGGCCAAGAGCAGGGGCCGGGCCGCGAAGTCGGCCCTCAACGCCGGTGTGACCGAACTGGAGGAGCGCCACAAGCGGGAGATCCGCCGGCAGCGGACCGACGAGCTGCGGGCCGGGCTGGCCGCCCTGGCCGTCGCCTACCGCGAGCGCCTGGTCGCCGCTCCCGACGCCCGCCGGCGGGCCGACGCCATCGAGGCGGTGCGCCAGATCGACCGCACCTCGAAGAGCCTGGCGTTCAACCCCGGCGAGCTGCTGGCCCTGCAGGCGCTGCTGGCCCGGCTGGGCCGGATCCCGACGACCGGCTGACCGGCGGACCGACCCACCGGTGACCGCCCGACCGGCCGGCGAGCGAACCGGGACCACCTGACCGCCGGCCCCGCGACCAACCGCTGCTCGACCCCGACCGACCATCCGACCCCGCCCGGCCGCTGGCCACCCAATCGCTGGCCGCCCAATCGCTAGCCGACCGACCGCTGGCCGACCGACTGACCATCCGACCCCGCCCACTCGCTGGCCGCCCAACCGGCCGGCGGGCGAACGGGGGCCACCTGGCCGCCGGCGACGCCGCGCCGGCCGGCCCTACCCCTCCATCGCCAGGCGGACCCCGAACCCGATGAGCACCAGACCGGTCGCCCGGTTCAGGCGCCGGCGGATCCGCTCGCGCGACAGCCACGCCGTCAGCCGCCGGACGAACAACAACATGGCCGCGAAGTACAGCGCCGTCTCCGCCACGAAGATCAGCCCCATACCGACGGTCACCGCCGCCACCGGCGCGTGGCGGGGGATGAACGCCGGGAAGAACGTCACGAAGAACACCCCGACCTTCGGGTTCAACAGGTCGGTGAGCAGCCCGGCCCGGAACCCCCTCCCCACCAGCGACCGGGACGGGGCCGACACCTCGAGCCCCAACGCCCGGCTGCGGAGCGCCTGCACCCCTACCCACAACAGGTACGCCGCGCCCGCCAACCGCAACAACAGGTACCCGTCCTGCGACGCCCGCAGCACCGCCGTCAACCCCAGAGCGGCGGCGGTCATCCATACCAGCAGGCCGGTCAGCACACCCAGGGCGGTGAGGGCGGCCTGGCGGCGGCCGTGCAGGAGGACCCCCCTCAGCACCACCAGGGTGTCGGGCCCGGGGATCAGGACGATGAGGGCGGCGGCCAGGGAGAAGGCCACCAGGTTGCCGGCCACTACGTGGTGACCCCGTTGGAGGTGGTGCCGGCCACATCGGAGTCGGCGGCGCTCACCGAGCCGGCGGCGCCCGTAGCGGATCCCATCCCGTCCTGGACCAGGCGCATGAGCTGGCCGGCCTGCCCGGCCAGACCGGCGACGAGCTGGCCCATCCCGTCGGCGCCGTTGAGGACGGTGACGTTGGCGCCGGCCAGTTGCGACGCGGCCGCGGCGATGATGTCGGGCATCCGCTCGACCAGCATCCGCTGCAGGGCGATGCCCTGGCCGGTGGCCGTCGCCTCGGCCTGCATGCGGGTGCGGTCGGCCTCGGCCTGGGCGATGGTCTTGATCCGGTAGGCCTCCGCCTCGGCCGGCTTCTGCACCGTGGCGATCAGGTCCTTCTCCCGCAACTCGGCGTTGCGTACGGCCAGCTCGGCCTGGGCCTCCAGCACCGCCTTCTGGGCCTCGGCCGTCGCCAGGGGGCCGGCAGCCGCCGCCTGGGCCTGCGCCCTGTCCACCTCGGCCTTGTAGCCGGCCTGGGTTATCGACGTCTGGCGCTCGTACTCCGCCTGGTTGCGCAACGACTCCTGCTGGGCCTGGGCCGAGGCCTGCTCGGCCTGGGCCTTGGCGATCTGGGCGTCCCGCTGTACGGCGGCTTGATGGGGGGCGGCCAGAGCGGCGATGTAGCCCGAGCCGCGATCATCGATCGACTGGATCTGCAGTGAGTCGACGACCAGCCCGATTTTTTCCATCTCCGGTTTGGAGGCGTCGAGCACCTCCTCGGCCAGGCGCTGGCGCTCCCGGATGATCTCCTCGACCGTCATCGAACCGATGATCGACCGCAGGTGGCCGGCGAAGATGCGGCCGGTGAGGATGGACATGCGGTCCTGGTCCTCGAGGAAGCGGCGGGCGGCGTTGGCGATGCTCTCGTGGTCGTCTCCGACCTTGAAGGCGATGACGGCCCGGCACTGCAGGGCGATGCCCTGCTTGGTCACGCACTCCTCGCCCACCTCGGACTCCTGCATGGCCAGGGTGAGGGTGCTGACCCGGGAGCGGATGGGCAGCACGAAGGTCCCGTGCCCGGTGACGATCCGGAACGGCATGCCCTCGTCCTTGCTCTTCTTGCCGCTCACCAGCAGCGCTTCGTCGGGTGCGGGTACGTGCCAACCGAACATGGTAGACCTCCTGTGCCTGGCGCCATCTTCGCGCCGGGGTGTGACTACGCGACGAAGGGAGTGACCTCGACCGTGCGGGCGGAGCGCTGGCCGACCACCAGGACCTCGTCGCCCCTTCCCAGGGCAGTGTCCGACACGGCCATGTAGACCTCGGTGCCGCCCCGGATGTGCAGGACGATCTCGCCGGCCCGGTCGGGCAGGATGGGGTGCGTCACGGTGCCGAGCTTGCCGATCACCGACTCGTCGGGCGCCATGGTCCCGACGGTAGCGGGTCAGTTGCCGCCGGCCGGAGCCGTTGTCGTCGTCGAGCAGTTGAACGAGCTGCCGCTCAGGCCGGCCGCCTTGGCCAGGGCCGCGTCGTTGGTCGGCAGCTGGAGCGTGGCTGCCCCCGACGGGTCGCCGGCCGCTGCCTGCTCGGCCTGCTGGTTGGCGCACAGGCCGCTCAGCCCGTTGCGGGCCAGGTTGGTCGGATCGAGCGGCGAGGAGTGCGACGAGCCCCCACAGGAGCGGGCGGTGACCACCGTCAGGACGAGCAGGACGGTGAGCGAAACCAGCTTCATCATCAGCCGGATGCGCGTGACGGTCACCCTGTCCACGCTCGGCCGGTCGCCGGCCGGACTTGACGTTCCGGAAAAATACCGACCATTCGGACAACCATCGCGTCTCCGTCTAGGATCGTCCCACGCCCGCCCGCGCCTGTTTCCCGTCGATGCGGCCGTCCCGCCCTCAACCCGGTGCCGGCCTGGACGGACTGGGCGCGGTCCTGGCCGGGACCGCCAACGTGATCATGCAACTGAGCCGGCCCGCGGTGGGCTACGGGGTGGTGGAGAGCCGGGTGGAGAGCGGTCAGGTGACCCGCCATCCCCTGAAGCGGTTCCGGACCACCTTCACCTACCTGGCCGTGGCTCTGATGGGCACGGACGCCGAACGCGACGCCTACCGCCGGGCGGTCGACTCGGTCCACGCCCAGGTGAGGTCGGGGCCGGAGAGCCCGGTGCGCTACAACGCCTTCGACCCCGACCTTCAACTGTGGGTTGCCGCCTGCCTGTACCGGGGGGCGGTGGATCTGCAGACCCGCCTGCACGGGCCTCTCGACGATGCCGCCGCCGAGCGGTTCTACCGGGAGGCGGCGCGGCTGGCCACCACCTTGCAGGTCAGGCCCGAGAAGTGGCCGGCCGACCGGGCCGCCTTCGAGCGGTACTGGGAGGAGGCGCTGGAGTCGGTGTCGATGGACGAACCGGTGAGGGAGTACCTCCGGGGCATCGCCCGGCTGCGGTTCCTGCCCGGTCCGCTCGGAGCGCTGGCCGGACCGTTCCACCAGTTCCTCACCGTCGGCTTCCTGCCGGCGCGCTTCCGGGACGAGATGGGTCTGGGCTGGGACGAGCGCTCGCAGAGGCGGTTCGACCGGCTGATGGAGGCGGTGGCCGTGATCAGCCGGGTGTCGCCCGGACCGCTGCGGGAGTTCCCCTTCAACGCCTGTCTGTGGGACTTCCGGCTGCGGCGGGCCCTGGGCCGGCGTCTGTTGTGACACCGGCCGGTTCCGGCCTGACCGCACGGCCGCGGCTGCTCTGGGCCTCTCCG
>JAKAXG010000305.1 GCA_021827225.1 Actinomycetes bacterium
CCCCCGGCCGACGCTCAAACGGACCCAAACGGTCCACATCCGTCGACAGGCGAACCCCGTCCGGACCCAGAGCGGCCACGTCATACATGTGAGCGAAACGCTCCTGGCCGGACACGGCCACCACCAGACCCGTCAGCGGCGGATAACCGCCATCCCCCAGACGGACTATCACATCGGTCAACTTCCCCACCCGCCGGCCATCAGAGGCAGTCACCTGACCGCCCAGCAGGCAGGACAGGTGCATCACCTCAACGGAGGTACTTGGAGGCTCCGACCTGATCGCATCGGCCATACCCGCAGCGTAACCCTACCGGCAGCCGAACGCCGCCACAGATGTGCCATCACCGCTCATCAGGGGACGCCTCGGCCGTCGGAACCACCGGCGGGGTCAGTCCCGCCCGGAGCGGTCCCGACGATAGAGGGCATACGACCCCACCAGCACAGCCACCACCGCCACAGCCAACAAGACGAGCAAAGCGGCGACCACAGCCTGCGACGTCACGGCGAGAACCTACCGATCTCAGCAGCAGGGACCGCTGGGGTTCTCGGCCAGCGGGCGACCGGACGGGCGGCCCGTCGAGTTCGCAGATGGCGGCATGGCTAACTCGAGCAACATTACGGTCATTCGCATCATCATCGGACCGTCGTGGCGTCATGCCTGACGTGCCCGGACCTCCGAGGCACTCCAGCCCCACCACCACCGAGCTGTCCAACGGTGCCCGGGCACGTCCGCAAGCTCATAGCAGGAGCCTTCTTCCACGCCGACCACCAAATCTCCGGAATCGCCGACCACGACTGAGTCTCCAGCGCAACCGGCGGAATGAACCCGTGGAGAGCCGGATGCGACGGAAGTCGCATCTCGGTTCGGAGGGCGGCCTGCAGTAGCCCACCCATCGAAAGATGGGCAGGGCGCTGCGGCCCGACCCATACCGACTGCTCCGCCTGGTCCGGCGTGATCTACCTGGCAAGAGACCGGTCTCAGTTGTCTTTGTCGGGGCGTAGGAGCACGAGGGCCACGTAGAGGATGGCAATGCTGATCAGCCAGGCCGCCAGGGCTACGCCCAGGACTATGACCGCGCTGTGGCGCCCGAACATGGACTCCCCGACGGCGGCGAAGGCGAGGAGAGCGAGGGCGCCCAGTATCGCTCCCACGGCGTCACGGTCGGCCTTGCCGGTGCCCTCCTTGTCCTGGACGAAGGTGAGGGAGGCGGGGAGGATGGCAGGGAAGGCCAGGAAGACGCCGCCTAGGCGGGCGCCGGCCGCGTTGGAGATTATCCCGGCTACCACCGAGACGGTGGCACCTAGAGCGAAGCGCACCAGCATCTCGCTGGCGTTGACGTCGCGGACCTGGCGAACGTCGACCTGGGGCTTACCGACCACCGATGAACACCACCCAGTAGAGGCCGAGGGCCACCGCCGCCCACCCGGCCGTGGCCACGAGCGAGCCCCACAGGGCCTCCAGGCGGGGGATCACGGCGGCGGCCAGGGCGCAGCATGCAGCCATCCCGACCGCGCCGGCGGCCATCCCGATCGACGCCTGGCGGGCCTTCGACGCCCCCTCGGTGATCACGGTGATGGCCAGGCTGGCGATGGCCACCGAGGGAGCGGCGGCGAAGAGCCCGGCGAAGGCCTTGGGCTTGACGATCTCGCTGATGAGAGTGAACGCCACCACGAGCGCACCCCCGGCCACGGCCCGCAGCGCCAGGATGCCAACTTCCTTCACGGCGCCTCTGTCACCTGTCGTTCACCTCCATGCCCTCTGCTGTTCCCGTTGCGGTTACCGGGCAACCGCAACGGGTACAAGGACAGCCGGTGGCAGCGAACCGGAAGGCCAAGGCGGCAGCGCAGCACGAGCCCCGGTTGGTGAGCCGGGTGGGTCCGATCGAGTTCGACTGGCCCCGCTCCGTCGGGTATTTCGGAGGCACCTGGCTGGCGGTGGCGGCCGGTCTGATCGAGCCGCCGCTCGGGCTGTTCATCGCCGCGGTGCCGTTCGTGAAGATGCTGGACCTTCCCGGCCTCCCCAACCTGCCCCGTTTCGTGGGTCAGGTCCTCGAGGGCGTGGCCAAACCGGTGGGCGGCGATAGCGAAGGCACCGTTCGGCTCGTAACCTCGGAAGGTGCGAGCCAGCAGCCGGTTGAATCCGACAGCTGAGCGCCTACCTCGCGCACCCGCACCGTGAAACGTGATTCGTACCAGGAGCAGCCAGCATGAGCCCAACACGCACCAGCACCCCCAGCAGCAGCGGCAACGCCACCACCCGGCCCGCCCGGATCGGGGCCGACACGGACGGCTACAAGGTCCCGCTCGTCGGGGTCACCATCCCCTCCCGTGTGGTGGAGACCGGCTTCTGGGGCGGCCTGCTGGGAGCGGCGGCATTCGGTGCCCTCGACCCGCCCCTGGCTCTCCTCGTGGGCGCCGGGGTGGTCGTCGCCCGCCACCGCCGTTCCTGAGCCGACACCGCCCGCGCCCGACACCGGGGGCCGACTGGCGGAGCTGATCCTGAGACCGGCCCGGCCGGTGCTGGCCCCGGTGGGTCGGGCGGCCCGGGCGGTGGCCTCCGGCGTCGCCGGCCGCGAGCGGCGGATCGTCCGGACCCGGCCCGGGCACGCCTACGTGTCGGTGCGCGGGCTCGACGGGCGCCGGGGCGACGAGCTGGGCCGTGCCGTCGAGACCGCCGTGGCCTCCATGCGGGGCGTGCGGTGGGCGCAGGTCAACCCGGTCCTGGCCTCGGTGATCGTCTCGTTCGAGGACGGCGAGGTCGGCCTCGACGACATCGCCCAGGTGGTCGATTCGATCGAGCAGTCACACGGCGAGCCGGACGGGGACAGCTACGTCTCCGAGCACCCGGCCGACCCGGCCGCCATCACCCGCACCCTGACGGCGCTGGCCGCCGACGCGGTGGGCGTGGGGGTCGGCGTGGTCGGGCGCCTGATGCGGGCGCCCGCCCTGCCGGTGGAGCTGGCCAGCGCCATCACCGGGGTGGACGGGGTGCCTCCGGTGCGCCGGCTGCTCGACCGCCACCCGGGGGCGGCCACGGTCACCGCGGTGGCCAGTGCCGCCCTGCAGGGCCTGGGGCAGGGGCCGCTCGGCCTGGTCGTGGACGCCAGCCACCGGCTGTCCAACCTGGGGGAGCAGGTGGCCCGCCGCCGGGCCTGGCTGGACGCCGAACCCGAGCTGTGCCGCGTGGAAGGACCCCCCCAGGCTCTCCCGCCCATGGGCGTGGACCCCCGGCCGGAGCCGGCGCCGCCCAGCCTGGCCGAGCGCTACGCCGAGGCGTCCTCGCTCGCCGCCCTCGGAGCGGCGGCCGTCACGCTCGGGGTCACCTTCAACCCGCTCCGCACGGCCGACATGCTCCTGGCCGGCGTGCCCCGGGCGGCCCGGCTGGGGATGGAGGGCTTCGGGTCGGCCGTCGGCCGCCGCCTCTCCGGCCGCGACGCGGTGGTCATGAACCCGGCGGTCCTGCGTCACCTCGACACCGTCGACACGGTCGTGGTGGACGCCGCCCTGGCCGCCTGCGGGCTGGCCGGTGACGAACTGTACGAGGCCATCCGGGCCGCCGCCCACGACCTGGTGATCGCCGGGAAGTCCTCCAAGCTGGCGGCGGACAAAGAGGCCGACCTGGTGGTCGCCGGCGGCAGCGCCCTGGCCCGCTCCGTGCGGGAGCTGCAGGCGGAGGGACGGGTGGTGGCCCTCGTCTCCCACCGGGCCGGCGCCGCTCTGCGCGCCGCCGACCTGGGTATCGGCGTGGTCGCCCCCGGTGAGGCCCACCCCCCGTGGGGGGCCGACGTCATCCTCCGCCACCCCGGCGACGTCCCGGCCGTCATCGACGCCACCCGCCTGGCCCGCGACTCCGGCCGTCTGGCCGCCGGCCTGGCCGCGGTCGGATCTCTGGCCGGCGGGATGGCCGCGCTCGGCCCCATGCCAGGGGCCGGGCGGCGGGCCGTCACCGCAGTGCAGATCGCGTCCCTCGCCGCCATGGCCACGTCCGAATGGACGGCGGCCAAGCTGCCTCCCCGCCCGGCCGCTCCGGGCCGGCCCGCCCCGCCCGGCCCCGACTGGCACGCCTTCGACCCCGAGGAGGTGATGGCCGAGCTCGGCAGCGGGCCGCCCGGGCTGGACCCGGCCCAGGCATCGGCGCGCGCCGCCACCCTGGCCGAAGCCGACGAGGACCGCCGGCCCCGGGTGCTGCAGCTGCTGGTCTCGGAGCTGACCAACCCGTTGACCGCGGTGCTCGGTGCCGGCGCCGCCCTGTCGGCCGCCACCGGGTCGCTGGTCGACGCCGGCCTGATCGGTGGGGTCATCGGCCTCGACGCCAGCGTGGGGGTGGTCCAGCGGCTGCGGACCGAGGCGGCCATCGCCCGACTCGGGCGGGCCCTGCGCGGCGGCCGGGTGACGGTCGTGCGCGGCGGGCGGACCGTCGAGGTGGACACCGGCGAGCTGGTGGCCGGCGACGTGATCGAGGTCCACGCCGGCGACGCGGTGACCGCCGACGCCCGGGTGATCGACGAGGCCGGCCTGGAGGTCGACGAGTCGGCGCTCACCGGCGAGTCCCTGCCGGTCGGCAAGAGCGCCAAGCCCGTGGCCGCCACGGCCGCCCTGGCCGAGCGCTCCTCGATGCTCTACGCCGGGACCTCGGTGGCGGCGGGCCGGGGCCGAGCGGTGGTGGTGGCGACCGGCGCGGCCACCGAGGGCCGGCGGGCAGCGGTACTGACCGGGACGGAGCCAGGCACCGTCACCGGGGTCGAGACCCGTCTCAAGTCGCTGACCGACAAGACCATCCCGGTCATCATGGCGGCCGGGGTCGGCCTGGGCCTCAACAGCCTCCTGCGAGGTGCCCCGCCGCGCCAGGCGGTCACCGCCGCGGTGAGCCTGGCCGCCTCCGCCGTCCCCGAAGGGCTGCCCTTCGTGGCCAGCGTGGCCCAGGCCGCGGCGGCGCACCGCCTGGCCCAGTCCGACATCCTGGTCCGCAACCCGCAGGTCCTCGAGGCCCTCGGCCGGGTCGACGTGCTGTGCTTCGACAAGACCGGCACCCTCACCGAGGGCCGCCTGCGGGTGACCCGGGTGTCCGACGGCGAGAGCGAACGATCCCTCGACGAGCTGGATCCGGCATGGAGACCCATCCTGGCCGCCGCCCTGCGGGCCACTCCCCGGGCCCGGCCCGGCGGCCTGTCCCACCCGACCGACCAGGCCATAGTGGACGGGGCGGCCGCAGCCGGCGTGCGGATCGACGAAGGGGTCCCGGGCTGGAAGAAGACCGGTGCCCTGCCCTTCGAGCCGGCCCGGGGCTACCACGCGGTGGCGGCCCGCAGCAAAGCCGGGGCCCGCCTCTCGGTCAAGGGCGCCCCCGAGGTCGTCCTGCCGCGCTGCGGGACCTGGCGCCGGGCCGAAGGCCCCGCCGTCCCCCTCGACGGGCCGGCCCGCCGGCAGGTGGACGCCGAGATGGAGCGGCTGGCCCGCCAGGGCCTGCGGGTCCTGGCCGTGGCCGAACGCAACGGGGCCGCCCCCGTCGATCCGGCCGACCCCGACGTCGACGGCCTCGAGCTGAGGGGCTTCGTCGGCGTCTCCGACGAGGCCCGCTCCAGCGCGGCCGAGCCGCTCCGCCAGCTTCAACGGGCCGGGATCCACATCGTCATGATCACCGGCGACCACCCGAGCACGGCCGAGACGGTCGCCGCCGAGCTAGGCCTTATCAACGGCCGCGGCGTCATGACCGGCCCGGAGCTCGACGCCATCGACGACGGCGAGCTGGACCGGATCATCGACCACGTCGCCGTCTTCGCCCGGGTGGCACCGGCCCACAAGGTCCGCCTGGTGGCCGCCTTCCAGCGGGCCGGCCGGGTGGTGGCCATGACCGGGGACGGGGCCAACGACGCCCAGGCCATCCGCCTGGCGCACGTCGGCGTGGCCTTCGGCTCCCGGTCCACACCGGCAGCCCAGGGC
>JAKAXG010000306.1 GCA_021827225.1 Actinomycetes bacterium
CGGTCTGGCCGGCATGCCTGCGGGCGGCGCCGGTACCGCACGGGCCGGCGCGACCGGGGACAGCGGGGCGGGAGACCCGGCGAGGATCCTGCACCGGCGTCGGGCCGGCGGTCGCCACCGGATCGAGCCTCCCGACCCGACGCTTCCCCCCACCCTGGCCCGGCTGCTCGAGCGGCCCCAGAACCCGTCGTTCCCCGGCGCCGGGCCCGATCCCGGCGCCCCCGGCGGGGCGCCCTGGCCCGAAGGTCCCGGCGACCCATTCAGCCGGCTCTCCAACCGATCGGAAGGTCCCATGTCAGCACCGACGAGCCCGATTTCGCGGATCGAGCAGTCCACCCACCCCATCAGCCAGGACACCCTGGACTGGATCGTCGAGGCGGTCGAGGAGCGGATACTCGCCGAGCTGGAGCGCCGGGGGCTGCGGTACCAGCCGGGGGTCTTCTGATGGCGGAGAAGCAGAACAAGGCCTACCTCGAGACCGAGGGGGGCGAGATGATCCACTGCCTGTTCAACCCGACGGACCTGGTGCTCAGCCAGGTGAACGCCTGGTCGGGTGACGTCATGCCCGGCCGGGGCGTGCCGACGCTTCGCTACAGCGGTGCCGCTTCGGGGCAGCTCCGCCTGACGCTGTTCTTCGACACCACCGACACCGGCGAAGCCGTGACCTCCTACACGGCCAAGATCGTGAAGCTGATGGAGGTGGACAAGAGCCTGCCCGGTTCCGACGAGAAGTCCAACAACGCCCGCCCCCCCTGGGTGAAGTTCCACTGGGGCGATTTCCACTCGTTCAAATCGGTCGTGTCCTTTCTCGACCTCACCTTCGAGTACTTCAGCTCGACCGGCACCCCCCTGCGGGCCCGGGCGGCCATGGTCCTGACCCAGTACCAGGAGGACATGGCCTTCGGTCCGCAGAATCCGACCTCCGGCACGCCCCGGCCGCACCGGGTCCACCGGGTCCAGCCGGGCGAGACCCTCGACCGGATCGCCGCCGCCCATCTGGGCGACGCCACCAAGTGGCGCGCCATCGCCGAGGTGAACGGCATCGAGGACCCGCTGGCTCTCCGCCCCGGCCGGGTGATAGCCATCCCGGGGCCGACATGAGCCGCCTCTCCCCGATGGTGCGCTTCGACGGCCAGTCCCTGGCCCAGGAGTGGCAGCTGGCGCTGATCGAGGTGCGGGTGGAGAAGCAGTTCCAGGTCCCGAGCCGGGTTACGATCCGCTTCACCGATCCCGGCTACGCCCTGCTCTCCAGGTCGTCGGTGAAGCTCGGCACCGTGGTAGAGGTGTTGTCCCCGGACGGGGATGAGCTGGCCGCCGCGGAGGTCACGGCCATAACGTGTGAGCAGCGCCCTGGTGAGCAACCGGAGTTGGGGATCGAGGCCCTGGACAAGAGTCACCGTCTGGGCCGCGATACGACTGTGAAGGTCTACCAGGCGACGAAATACTCCGACATAGTCAGGCAGTTGGCTCTGGATCTCGGTCTCGAGCTCGACATCGACCAGACGGAGGAGACCCTCGACTATCTGATGCAGGCTGAGTCCGGGATGGCCCTGATTACGGAGGCGGCCCGGCGCACCGGTTACGACTGGTGGGTGGACAGCGGGGTGTTCCATTTCAAGCGTCCCTCGCCCGACGGCGCCCGGGTGCGCCTGACCCTGGGTGCGGACCTGCGTTCCTTCTCGGCGCGCGCTTCGGGTCTGCAGCCTTCGACGGTGGTGGTGGACGGCTGGGACCGGACCACCCAGAAGCTGGTGACAGCCTCGGTCGAAGAGGGGAGCGTCCCCCGCCCAGACTCGAAGTTCGCCGATCTGGTGAAGCCGGTCAAAGCAGCGTTCGGGTCGGCGAGCGTGGTCAGCGTCGGGCTGGGTGTCATGTCGGTTCCGGAGGCGAGGGCCCTGGCCCAGTCCGTGCTCGACCGGGCGGTGGCCTCCGCTGTCACCGCCAAGGGCACCGCGGACGGCGATGCGGGGGTGAAGCTCGGTGCCACCGTCGAGGTGTCGGGCGCGGGGCCGATGACCGGGGACTACCCGGTGACGGCGGTGGAGCACCTGTACCGCCCCAGCACCGGTTTCGTCACCCGTTTTGCCAGCGGCGAGCGGCGTCCGACCACCCTCGTCGACACACTGGCGGGCGGGGCTGCGGTGGCGGCCTACGGAGGTCCCGCCCACCTGCGGGGCGGTCTCACCGTGGGCAAGGTCACGAGCAACAAGGACGAGAAGAACATGGGCCGGGTCCGGGTCCGCTACCCGGGGATGAGCTCCGAAGCGGAGAGCGACTGGGCCCGGGTGCTGACCGTGGGCGGGGGGAAGGACCGGGGATCGGTTTGGATCCCCGAGGTCGATGACGAGGTGCTGGTGGGCTTCGAGGGAGGCGACGCCCGCCGGCCCGTCGTCATAGGCGGCCTGTTCGGTGACACGAGCACCATCCCGCAGATCGAAATACAGGACGGCAAGGTGCAGTCCAGGGCCATGACGTCGAGGCTGGGACACGTCATCGCGTTCCTGGACGGCAGCACCCCCGACAAGCAGGCCATCGAACTGCAACTGGCAGGAAAGAACACGGCGGTACATCTCGGCAAGGACAAGGTGACCGTCACCGCGCCGGGCGGCACCCCCGTCGAGATCACCGCCGGTGAGACGTCGGTCAAATTCTCCAAGAGTGGCGACGCGAGCATCGAGGCGACCAATATCAATCTGAAGGCCAAGGCGAAGATCTCCCTTCAGGCGCCTCAGATCGCCGTCCAGGCCGACACCACGCTCGACATGAAGAGCAGCCTGGAGGCCAAGCTCAGCGGCAACATCCTCGAGATGCAGGGACAGACAGTCGCGAAGCTGGCCGGCGGCATCGTGGCGATCAACTGATGGCCGCCGACGAGTCCCCCGCTCCCCGTTCCCCGGACGGCGTCGTCGCCGACGCCGGCTTCGTCGGACGCGGTTTCCGGTTCCCCATGGGCGTCGACCACCGGGGCAGCCTGGCGCTGACCACCGGCCCGGAGGAGCTCGACTCCTCCATACGCGTCGTCGTGTCCACCGCACCCGGCGAGCGGGTGATGAGGCCTGCATTCGGCTGCAAGATCTGGGACCTGCTGTTCGAGCCGGTGAACGCCAACACGCTCGGGTACATGGCCCAGGCCGTCCGCGAGGCGATCGCCCAGTGGGAGCCCCGGGTCGAGACCGAATCAGTGGACGTGGTGCCCGACAAGCGGGACAGCAGCCTGGTGCACATCCACGTGACCTACCGCGTCCGTTCCAGCAACGACCGACGCAACCTCGTCTACCCGTTCTACGTGATACCCCGAGAGGAAGCCTGAGATGGCGCTCCCCGCCCCCAACCTCGACGACCGGACCTTCCAGGACATCGTCGACGAGACGAAGCGGATGATCCCCCGCTACTGCCCGGAGTGGACCAACCACAACGTCTCCGATCCGGGAGTCGCGCTCATCGAGCTGTTCGCCTGGATGAGCGAGATGGTGCTGTTCCGGCTGAACCAGGTCCCGGACCGGCTCTACACCAAGTTCCTGGACCTGGTCGGGATCGAGCCGTTCCCGCCCTCCGTGGCCAGGGCGGACCTCACGTTCTGGCTGTCCGGTCCGCGCGAGACCCCCGTGGTCGTGCCCGCCGGCACGCAGGTGGGGACCACCGGCGGACTGCCGGGCGAGACGGTCGTGTTCTCGACCTCCGCCGACCTGGTGATAGCCCCGCCGAAGCTGATGACGGCCAAGACGTCGACCGCGGGGGGCGACTCTCTGTTCGTCGACGGTTGGGACGACCTGCGACTGCCCGGGTCGGAGCTCACCTGCTTCAGGTCGGATCCCATCGCCCCGGGTGACGCCATGTACCTGGGATTCGAGGACAGCCTGGCCGGCGCCCTGGTGCGCCTCACCATCGCCGCGACCATCGAGGGGATAGGCGTTGACCCGGTGGACCCGCCGATCGCGTGGGAGGCATGGACCGGCGAGACGTGGCTTCCGGCGCTGGTCCAGTCGGACACGACCGGCGGACTGAACCGCGACGGCTACATCGTGGCCGCCCTGCCGCCCGCCATGGAGGCCCTCTCTCTTGGGGGAACGAGGGCGTTCTGGCTGCGCGGCCGCCTGTGCGTGCCGCGCTCCGATCAGCCGTCCTACCGCACTTCGCCTCGGATCAACGCCCTCACCGTCGAGACGCTGGGAGGTACGGTCGGCGCCGAGCACGCCGAGGTCGTCGGCCAGGAGTCGGTCGGGCGCAGCGACGGGACCGCGGACCAGGCGTTCACGCTCCGGCTGGCGCCGGTACTGCCCCGCCGGGAGGGTGAGCGGGTGGGGGTGGTCACCATGACCGGTACCTCCGACTGGACCGAGGTGGAGGACTTCACCTCTTCGGGCCCCGAGGACCTCCACTACCTCCTTGACGGGGCGAGCGGCCAGATCCGTTTCGGTCCGACCGTACGCTACCCCGACGGAGGCGTCCGCCAGCACGGAGCGATCCCCCCCGACGGAGCGGAGATCGTGATGTCCGGGTACCGTCACGGCGGCGGCGGTTCTGGCAACGTCGGCGCCAATACACTCACCTCGATGCGCACGAGCATTCCCTATGTGGAGCGGGTCACCAACTTCCTCGCGGCGACCGGAGGCGTGGACGCCGAGACGGTCCGCAACGCCAAGCTGAGGGGTCCTCTCAGCCTGCGCACCGGGCAGCGGGCGGTGACGGCACGCGACTTCGAGCGCCTGACCATGGAGGCCTCCGCCGAGGTGGCCCGGGTGCGCTGCCTGGCCCCGTCAGGGCCGGCTAAGCCGGTGAGGCTGCTGGTGGTACCGCACGTGCGCAAGAGCCCCGACACCCACCAGATCGACGACTTCGCCCTCTCCCAGGGGCTGTACGAGACGATCGGCGGCCACCTCGAGCCGAGGCGGATGCTGGGCACCACCGTCGACATCGGCACCCCGTACTACCAGGGCGTGTCGGTCGCTGCGCTGGTGCAGGCGCTGCCCGGCCGGCCTACCGCCCTGGTCCGCCAGCGGGCCTTCGACGTGCTCTACCGCTACATCAACCCGCTGACCGGCGGGCCCGACGGGGAAGGATGGCCGTTCGACCTGGACCTCAACGCCGCCCCCGTGGCCGAGATGCTGGAGGCCATCGAGGGGGTGGAGCGGGTGGACGAGGTCCTCCTGTTCTCCTACGACCTGCGGACCGACCAGCGTGTCGGTGTGGGCAAGGAGCTCGTGCGGCTCGACCGGTCGACCCTGTTCCTCTCCGCCAAGCACCAGGTGGTGGTGCGGTGACCCGCCGGGACAGCTGGCTGGTCGGCCAGCTTCCGATGGGCATGCTCGACGACGGGTTCTTCTTGCGGTTCGTGTCGATGTTCGAGGAGGAGGCCACGACACTGCTCGACGGGGTGGACAACATTCCCCACGTCGTCGACCCGACCGTCGCTCCTCCGGAGATGGTCCGCTGGCTCGGGTCGTGGATCGGCCTGTCCCCGATCGACTCGTCCCTGGACGAGAGCATCCAGCGCCGCCTGGTGCGGACCGGCAGCAGGGGCCTGGCGTGGAGAGGCACCCGCTACGGGCTGGAGCGCTTCCTCGAAGCGATGACCGGAGTGCCGGCGGAGGTCACCGAGAGCGGCTCGGTGCGACGCGACGAGGGAGCGCCGGCGCCCGACCCTGTGGTGGTAATGCGGGTACAGGGCACGGGGAGGATGTCGACCCGGGAGTTCGTGGCCGTGGTGGCCGACGAGCTGCCGGCCAGTGCAAGCTTCGAGGTGTGGGTGGGGGACCACCGGGTCTGGCCGGAGGGCCAGGAGGAGGGAACGGCGGCATGAGCATCGATACAACCGAGGTCACCTGCCCGTCGTGTGGCACGGTCAGCCACTTCGAGGAGCTGGCCCGTGACGGCGAGGCGTTCTGCAGGGTCTGCGACTTCCCGCTGTTCTGGGCCCGGGCGCCCCGCCAG
>JAKAXG010000307.1 GCA_021827225.1 Actinomycetes bacterium
GTCGACGTGGCCGCCATCTACCACCGGCGCGATCCCATTAACCTGGGGGCTCCCCCCGGCAAGCCCCCCCACGACTACTCCTACATGCGCTCGGTGATGAAATCGGCCATGGCCACCGACGCCCTCATCGGCACCGGCCTGCAGGGCGTGGCCGGCGTGTGGTGCCACGAAGCCGGGGGTGGCCGCTCCATCGTGGCGGTGGCCGTGGACCAGCGCTACGCCGGCCACAGCCGGCAAGCGGCCTACCTGGCCGCCCAACACCCGGTGACGGCCTACATGAACCGCCTCGTCATCACCGTCGACGCCGACGTGGACCCCAGAAGCCTCGACGAGGTGATGTGGGCCGTGTCCACCCGCTGCGACCCCGAGGTCGATGTGGACGTCATGCGCCGGACGTGGGGCAGCCGGGTTGATCCGCTGGGCCTGCCCGGCCAGCCCGCATATAACAGTCGGATGATCATCGACGCCTGCCGCCCCTTCGAACGCCTGGGCGACTTCCCTCCCGTGGCCGAGGCGAACCCCGAGGCTCTGCGCTCGGTGCTGGAGCGGTGGCCGGAGCTGGGCCGGTGAGCGGTCGGCAGGACGGCCCCGTTCCGGCCCAGCACCTCGAGGTGGACCCTGACGGGAGTGGCCCGGCGGCCGCGTTCCCCCGGGTGTCCGCCCTCCGCGCCCCGGCCGGCGGCAACGGGCTGCACCTGGACCCGGACACCGTCCTGCAGGACCGGCGGGCCCTGATGCTGGCCAGCATGCGCGACGCCACCGAGCGGGCCCCGCTGGCCCAGCAGATCTTCGACGAGATCGCCATCGCCATAGTGGAGGGCCGCCTGAGGCCGGGAGACAGCCTCAACTCCGTTGGCCTCGCCCGGCGGTTCAACACCAGCCGCACCCCGGTGCGCGAAGCCCTGGCGGAGCTGGAGCGCCAGGGAGCCATCGTCGTACCGCCCCACCGCCGCCCCTACGTGGCCTACGTGACCCACCGGCAGGTCAAGGACGTGTACGACCTGCGGGCCAGCCTGTTCGCCCTTATCAGCGAGCTGATTGTCGACGAGTGCCCGGCCGAGCGTCTGGCTGAACTGTGGAGATGGCAGGCTGCCCTCGAGGACGATGCGGCGCGCGGAGCGGTGGACGACTACTTCTGGCACAACGTGGGATTCCGGCTGGTTGAGATCCGCCTGGCCGGCAACGAACCACTCCAGCGGATACTGGGGATGCTCGGGATGCGCACCTTGCAGTTCCGCCATCTCAGTCTGTCCCAGCCGGGGCGGTTGCAACGCTCGGTGGAAGACCACCGTCGCCTGCTCATCGCCTACGACGAGCGCGACAAGGGGGCGGCCATCGCCATGACCAGGGGACTGATCATGGCCGGCTACCGGGCGCTGATCAGGTCCGGTTTCATCGACCAGAACGGGGCACCCCCCGACGACGAGGAGGAGGACACCGAATGACCGAGCTCCAGAACGTGGACGTCCACGCCCACATCGTTCCGGGTCCTCTGATCGAGATGGTCGGCGAGCGCCAAGTGGAAGGTCTCTCCCTCGACGACGCGTTCATGGTGGACGGCGACCGCCGGCTGGGTCCGCTGCGGCCGGGCATGACCTCAGCCAGCGAGCGCCTGCGCTGGATGGACCAGGAGGGGATCGCCGAGCAGTGGGTTTCGCCGTGGCTGGACCTCTTCACCTGGCGCCAGTTGGGCGCCGAGGGCCGCCGGGAGTGGGTGTCCACCGTCAACCGGGCGGTGGGCGACGTGGTCTCGGCCAGCGCCGGCCGGCTCCGGGCGGTGCCGTTCGTGGATGTCTCATTGGGCGCCGAGATCGCCCTGGAGGACCTCGACCGCCTGGCCGGGGAGATGGATCCGTTCGTGGTCATGGTCAACTCCGCCCCGAGCGGAGTGGCGCTGGCCGATCCCGAGCTGGCCGCATTCTGGGACGGGGTCGCCGCCAAGAAACTGACAGTGATGCTGCACCCACCCGGGAACGGCCCGTCCTGCTCCTTCACCAGACCGGTGCTGCAGAACGTCTCGGGCCGGGTGATCGACGCCAGCGCGGCGGTGGTCGAGCTGATGGCCGCCGGGTTGTTCGACCGCCTCACTGATCTGCAGGTGATCGTGGTCCACGGCGGAGGGTTCCTGCCGTACCAGACCTTTCGGCTGGACGGGCTGGTCAGGGCCGGCCTGCTGGACCAGACCGAGATGAAGCGGCCGCCGTCGGAGATCCTGAGCACCCTGTGGTACGACACGGTGGCTCTCGACCCAGCCAGCCTGGAGCTGTTGGTTCGCCGGGTCGGCGCCGGCCGGGTCCTCCTCGGCAGCGACGCACCGTTCCCGATCGGCGACCAGCACCCGGTGCGGACCCTGCAGTCGAGCGCCCTGGCCGAGAGCGACAAGAAAGCCATCTGCTGCGCCAACGCCCGCCGCCTGATGCAGGTCCGAACCTCGACGGCGGGGGGAACCCGGTCGTGAGCGAAACAGCCGGATTCCTGACCCGCCCCTGGGGGCG
Source organism: Actinomycetes bacterium (assembly GCA_021827225.1). Next base: position 2,496 of record JAKAXG010000307.1, read on the forward strand.
CCTGGCCTACAGGCGGCGAGGGAGCGGCACCCCTCTGGTGCTGCTGCACTCCCTCGCCCTGAGCGGGCGCATGTGGGACCTGCTCGGCGACGACCTCGGCCCCGCTCACCAGCTCATCGCGGTGGACCTGCGCGGGCACGGCGAGAGCCAGTGGGACGGGGCGCCGTTCAGCATCGGCGACATGGCGGCCGATGTGGTGGCACTCCTCGACGACCTCGGTCTGGCCAAGGTCTACCTGCTGGGCATGTCCATGGGCGGTACGGTGGCGGTGGAGGTGGCCATCAGCGCCGCCGAGCGGGTCGACCGGCTGGTCCTGTGCGACACGACGGCCTGGTACGGCCCCGACGCCCCCGTGGCGTGGGAGCAGCGGGCCGCCACCGCGGCGCGCAAGCCCCGGGAACTGCAGGTCCCGTTCCAGACGGAGCGGTGGTTCGGCGAGGGATTCCGCCGCAGCCGCCCCGATCAGGTGGCGTACCTGGTCGGACTGTTCCTGCGCACCGCCCCCGACGCCCACGCGGCTGCGGCCCGGGCTCTGGGCGCATACGACGGCCGGGCGGGCCTGCCCGGCGTCACCGCCTCGACCCTGGTCGTCACCGGGGAGGAGGACTACGCCACCCCGCCGGGCATGGGCCGGGAACTGGCAGCGGGTATACCGAGAGCCCGCGCCCAGGTGTGGGCCGGTTTGCGCCACTTCGCCATCATCGAGAGCCGCGCTCTCCGCCAGGCGGTCGGACGGCACCTGGCCGGTGAGCCGGTCCCCGAGCCGACCCCGGACCCCGAACTCTGCGCTGCGAGCGCCTCAGGAGAACCAACTGCATGAAACCTGCCCGGTTCCGATACCTGTCACCGACCAGCCAGCCCGAGGCGGTGCAGCTGCTAGGCGAGCTCGGCGATGACGCCAAGGTCCTGGCCGGCGGCCAGAGCCTGCTCCCGATGCTCGGCTACCGCTTGGCCGCCCCCGGCTACCTGCTCGACATCGGCCGCATCTCCGAGCTGCAGGGCTGGGACCTCGACGACCGAGGACTGACCATCCGGGCCATGGCCCGGCAGCGCCAGATCGAGCTCGACCCCGACATCGGCCTCCGCTTCCCCATCCTGCACGCCGCGCTGGCCAACGTGGCCCACGCGCAGATCCGCAACCGGGGCACCGTGTGCGGGAGCCTGGCGCACGCCGACGCGGCCGCCGAGTTGCCGGCCACCATGGTCGCCCTCGGTGCCACCATGGTGATCGAGAGCTCGGCCGGGACCCGGGAGGTGCCGGCCGCCGAGTTCTTCGAGTTCCATTTCACCACGGCCCTGCAGCCGGGTGAGCTGCTCACCGGCGTCCGCATACCGGACCTCGGGCCGGGTAGCCTCGGCGCCTTCGTGGAGATCTCCCACCGCAAGGGGGATTTCGCCCTGGTGGGGGTGGCGGTGATCGTGGACAGCGACGGTGACCGGGTGCGTGACGCCCGTATCGTCTGCTCGGGGGTGGCCCCCCGACCCTTCGTCGCCACCGGCGCCCAGGACGCCGTGCGCGGCAGGGTCCTCGACGACGATGTCCTGCTCGACGCCCAGTACGCCACCGGAGAAGGAATGTCGCCTCCCGACGACTTCCATGCCGACAGCGCCTACCGAAAGCAGGTAGCCGGCGTCCTGGTCCGCCGGGCCCTCGACAGCATCAGTTCGCAGCAAGGAGTCCTAAGTGCCTGAGCAAACGGATCCGGGCGGCCCCGGACAGGAGACGCTCGACGTGGAGCTAAGGGTCAACGGCGAGGCGGTGAGAGTCTCCACTGACGTCCGGACCTCGCTGGCAGAGCTGCTCCGCCGGGACCTGCACCTCACCGGCACCCATCTCGGCTGTGAGCACGGCAGCTGCGGAGCCTGCACCGTCATCGTCGACGGTCAGGCCGTGCGCTCGTGCCTCATCCTGGCCGCCCAGGCGGACGGCTGCACGGTGGAGACGGTGGAGAGCCTGGCCCGCGACGGTGAGCTCAACCCGCTGCAGGAGGCCTTCCGTGAGAACCACGCCCTCCAGTGCGGGTTCTGCACCAGCGGGTTCCTGATGTCGCTGACCGCCCGCCTGCGGGAGGGCCCCATCGTGAGCGAGGAGCAGGCCCGGGAGGCCCTCAGCGGCAACATCTGCCGCTGCACCGGCTACGTGGGGCTGGTCGACGCCGTGCTGTCGCTGGCCGGCCACCGGGAGGTCTCGAAGTGACCGCCACCGGTACTACCACCGGCCGCCACGTCGGCTCCAGCATGCGCCGCCGGGAGGACCACCGGCTCCTGACCGGTGCCGGGAAGTTCCTGGACGACCTGCCCCTGGGGGACTGCTACGAAGCGGCGGTCCTGCGCAGCATGTACCCGAGCGCCCGTATCCGCTCCATCGACACCACCGAGGCCAGACGGGCTCCGGGGGTGATCGGGGTGTTCACCGCCGAGGAGCTGCGCCCCATACTGCAGCCCCTCCCCCCGAAGGTGACCCACCCGGATCTCAACAACCAGCCCCGCTTCCCCATAGCCGTCGACGCCGTCCGCTACGTCGGTGAGCCGGTGGCGGTGGTGGTGGCCGAGAACCGGTGGCTGGCCGAGGACGCCCTCGAGCTGATCGAAGTGGACTACGAGGCCCGCCCCGGCGTCGGATCCACCGCCGCCGCCCTGGCCGAGGGAGCCCCCCTGGTCCACGAAGCGTCCGACAGCAACGTGGCCGTACACATCGTCCAGCAGTCCGGCGACCCCGAGGCCGCCCTGCGGGCCGCCCCGCACGTGCTCAGAGAGACCCTCACCATCACCCGGGGCGGCGGCCACTCCATGGAGGGCCGGGCCGTGGCAGCCCGCTTCGACGGGGCCGCCGGTGAGCTGACCGTCTGGGACGCCACCCAGACTCCGCACTACGTGCGGCACATGCTGGCCACCCTGTACGGGATGACCGAGGACGAGATCCGCCTCATCGCCCCGGCCGACATCGGTGGCGGGTTCGGCCCCAAGGCGCAGTTCTACGGGGAGGAAGCACTCATCCCCTGGATTGCCATGCAACTGGGGGTCACGGTCAAGTGGGTGGAGGACAGGTGGGAGAACTTCATCAGTTCGACCATGGAGCGCTCCCAGACCCACCGGATCGAGATCGGATTCGACGATGACGGGCGGATCCTGGTGCTGAAGGACGTGTTCGAGCACGACCAGGGGGCGTACTGCGTCGGGCTCCAGGTGCCTACCATCACCATGTCGACGCTCCCCGGCCCGTACAAGATTCCCAACATCCACTCCGAGCTGATCGCCTGCTACACCAACATGGTCCCGACCAGCTCCCTCCGGGCGGCCGGGCGCCCCCAGGCGGTGGCCGCCACCGAGCGCATGGTCGATCGCATCGCCGAGCACCTGGGCCTGGAGCCGGCAGAGGTCCGCCGCCGGAACCTGATCCAGCCCGACGAGTTCCCCTACGCCGTGG
>JAKAXG010000308.1 GCA_021827225.1 Actinomycetes bacterium
GTAATTATCGTCTAGCGCATCGGTGACCCCCGGTGCGCTTCGCTGACCGTCCCGGGAGGGGCGGTCTTTTTGTTCCAGGAGACGGAGTTCCATTGACGACCCACAAGATCGCAGTCATTCCCGGCGACGGCATCGGCATCGAGGTGATCACCGAGGCCCTCAAGGTGGCGCGGGCCGCAGGAGCCGAGCTGGACACCACCGACTACGACCTGGGGGGGCGGCGCTACCTGGCCACGGGGGAGGTGCTGCCCGACAGCGTGCTGGACGAGCTGAGCGGCTTCGACGCCATCCTGCTCGGCGCCATCGGGACCCCGGAGGTGCCCCCCGGGGTGCTGGAGCGGGGCCTGCTGCTCAAGATGCGCTTCGAGCTGGACCAGTACATCAACCTCCGGCCCTTCGCCGCCGCCCGCAGTGTCGGCGCCGGGGTGCCCATCGATTTCGCCGTCGTGCGCGAGAACACGGAGGGCACCTACGCCGGCGAGGGCGGCTTCCTCCGCAAGGGGACCCCCCACGAGGTGGCGACCCAGGGCTCGGTCAACACCCGCTTCGGGGTTGAGCGCTGCGTCCGCTACGCCTTCGACCTGGCCCGCTCCCGGCCCCGCCGGCACCTCACGCTCGTGCACAAGACCAACGTGCTCACTTTTTCCGGAGACCTCTGGTACCGCACCTTCGAGCAGGTTGCGTCCGAGTACGGCGACGTGGCCACCGCCTACAACCACATCGACGCCTCGTGCATCTACTTCGTGGAGCACCCCGAGCGCTACGACGTCATCGTCACCGACAACCTCTTCGGCGACATCCTCACCGACCTGGGCGGGGCCGTCGCCGGCGGTATCGGACGGGCGGCGTCGGGCAACCTCAACCCCGACCGGACCGCCCCGTCCATGTTCGAGCCGGTGCACGGCTCCGCACCCGACATCGCCGGCCAGCAGAAGGCCGACCCGACGGCTGCCATCATCTCCGCGGCCATGATGCTCGACTTCCTCGGCGCCACCGACGCCGCATCCCGTATCAACAAGGCGGTCGAGGGCTACACGCCCGAGTCGGGCCGCACCACCAGCCAAATCGGCGACGCCATAGCAGAAAGGGTGTAGACAAATGCCGCTCACCAGCACCGAGAAGATCTGGATGGACGGGGAACTGGTCGACTGGGACCAGGCCCGCATCCACATCCTCACCCACACCCTCCACTACGGCTGCGGCGTCTTCGAGGGCATCCGGGCCTACCCGACCAAGTCCGGGCCGGGCATCTTCCGTCTCACCGACCACATAAAGCGGCTGTTCGACTCGGCCAAGATCTTCATGATGGACGTCCCGTTCAGCCTGGACGACATCATCGATGCCACCAAGACCACCGTCCGGGTCAACGGGCTGAACGAGTGCTACATCCGCCCGCTCGTGTACCTCGGCTACGGCGAGATGGGCCTCAACCCGCTGCCGGCTCCGGTCAACGTGTCGATCGCCGTGTGGCCCTGGGGCTCCTACCTCGGTGACGAGGGCATCGCCAACGGGGTCAGGATGAAGATCAGCTCCTGGCAGCGCCACGCCCCGAACGCCATGCCGCCGGCGGCCAAGGGGACCGGCATGTACATCAACTCCTCGATGGCGAAGATCGAGGCCTTGAAGGCCGGCTACGACGAGGCCATCCTGCTGTCGCCGCAGGGATTCGTCAGCGAGTGCACCGGCGAGAACCTCTTCGTCGTGCGCCACGGCCGGATCATCACCCCGCCGCTGTCGGCCGGGGCGCTCGAGGGCATCACCCAGGACTCGGTGATGACCATCGCCCGCGACCTCGGCTTCGAGGTGGAGTTCGCCAACATCCTCCGCTCCGACCTCTACACCGCCGAGGAGGCGTTCCTCACCGGAACCGCCGCCGAGGTGGTGCCGATCGCATCGGTCGACGACCGGGCGGTCGGCGACGGCCGGCCCGGGCCGATCACCCGCCGGATCCAGGAGATCTACCACGCCACCGTCCGCGGAGAGGTCGACCGCTACAAGGACTGGGTGGAACATGTCGGGTGATCACCACCATCTGGTCCCCCGCGAGCTGCCCGACGCGGTGGACGTGTACGACACCACCCTCCGCGACGGCAGCCAGCAGGAGGGCCTGTCGCTGACCGTCGACGACAAGCTGCGGGTGGCCGAGCAGCTCGACCACCTGGGGGTGCAGTTCATCGAGGGCGGGTGGCCGGGCGCCAACCCCAAGGACGCCGAGTTCTTCCGCCGGGCCGCCGAGGGGGAGCTGCAGCTGCACCACGCCACCCTGGTGGCGTTCGGGTCGACACGGAAGGCGGGCGGGAAGGCGGAGACGGACCCGGTGCTGGCCGACATGATGGCGGCCCGCACGCCGGTGGTGTGCCTGGTCGCCAAGTCGGCCGAGTGGCACGTGACCGAGACCCTGCGCACCAGCCTCACCGAGGCGGTGGACATGGTGGCCGACTCGGTGGGCTACCTGGTCGGCCAGGGCAAGCGGGTGTTCCTCGACGCCGAGCACTTCTTCGACGGCTACCGCGACAACCCCCGCTTCAGCGCCGACGTGCTGCAGGCGGCCGCCGACGCCGGCGCCGAGGTGCTGGTGCTCTGCGACACCAACGGCGGCAGCCTGCCCTTCGACGTCGAGCGGGTGGTCGGCGAGGTGCGGGACCGGTTCAACACCGGGTTCGGCATCGGCTGCCACTTCCACAACGACTCCGGCTGCGCGGTGGCCAACTCCCTGGTCGCGGTCCGGATGGGTGCCACCCAGGTCCAGGGCTGCATCAACGGCTACGGCGAGCGCACCGGCAACGCCGATCTCACCGCGGCCATCCCCGATCTCAGCCTGAAGATGGGGGTGAGGACCATCGAGCGGGAGCGGCTCACCCTGCTCACCTCGGTGGCCCACCACATCGCCGAGGTGGTCAACATCGCCCCCGACCCTCACCAGCCCTTCGTCGGCAGCTCGGCGTTCGCCCACAAGGCCGGCCTGCACACCAGCGCCATCGCCCGGTCCCGGGCGGCCTACGAGCACGTCGACCCGGACTCGGTTGGCAACGGCACCCGTTTCGTGGTGAGCGAGATGGCCGGCCGGTCCACCATCGCCCTGAAAGCGGAGCAGCTGGGCCTCGACATCGACGACCGGGCCATGGCGGCGGTCGTGGAGCAGCTCAAGGAGTTGGAGCACCGCGGCTACCACTTCGAGGTGGCCGACGGGTCGCTGGAGCTGCTGATGCGCCAGGCCACCGGATGGAAGCAGCCGTTCTTCACCCTGGAGTCGCACCGGGTGATCACGGACCTGCGCGATGACCGGGCCTTCGTCACCGAGGCCACGGTGAAGGTCCTGGTCGGCGACAAGCGGGTGATCGCCACCGCCGAGGGCAACGGCCCGGTCAACGCCCTCGACGCCGCCATGCGCCAGGCCATCGGCCCGGTGTACCCGGGGCTGTCCCGGGTGCACCTCACCGACTACAAGGTCCGGGTGCTCGACACCAGCCGGGGCACCGGGGCCGTGACCCGGGTGCTGATCGACTCGACCGACGGCGAGCGCACCTGGACCACCATCGGGGTGTCGGAGAACGTGATCGAGGCGTCCTGGGCGGCCCTGTGCGACTCGATCGTGTTCGGGTTGCTCCAGGTCGAGGCATCCGGCCAGAATCGGCCCCTGTGACCCAGCCCGACCACGTGCCCATGCAGGCGACCGACCGGGTGCGCCCCTCGGCCCTGCTGCCGCCCCCGAAGCAGTGGTACCTGGACCGCCCGGCCGAGCAGATGGACCTCCAGCCGCCGACCGGCCGGCGCTTCGGCGCCACCGGCCCCGACCTGGGCTACGGGCTCAAGCTGGCCCGGCGCTTCGAGGGCAAGCTGCAGCTCACCGAGGGCGAGCACGAGGCCGACGCCATCGCCGGCGGGTTCGCCTGCGGCTCCCGGCGGGCGTCGTTCCTCGGTCGGGCGCCGGTGATCTACGACATGCAGTGGGCGTTCGGGTTGTGGGGGTTCCTGGGCGGCGCCCCCGACGACCTGGTCGAGTGGCGCAAGCCACTGTTCCGGGGAGCGGCCGAGCACTACTGGGACCAGCGCCAGATCGTCGACGCGGTCAAGTTGGACGCACTGAAGCTGACTCCGGCCCAGGTGCTGGACAAGCTGAGCAACTGGAAGGATCTCCTGATCGTATGAGCGCAAGACGGTCCATCGCCGAGATCGACGCTGAGCTGACGGCGCCGGGGCAGATGTTCGAGACCGACGAGGTGGAGATCCGGGGGGTGCCGACCAATGTCTGGAAGAACGCCCCCGCCACCCTGGCGGACATCCTGCGTCTCAGCCGCGGTCACGGGGACAAGGTCTTCCTCGTCTACGAGGACGACCGCATGACCTTCGATGAGCACTTCCGGGCCTCCGCCAAGCTGGCCCACGTGCTGCGGGACCGCTTCGGTGTGCGCGAGGGCGACCGGGTCGCCATCGCCATGCGGAACTACCCGGAGTGGTCGGTGGCCTTCTGGGCGGCGGCGGCCGCCGGCGCGGTGGTGGTCCCGTTGAACTCCTGGTGGACCGGCGAGGAGCTCCAGTACGGGCTGGAGGACTCGGGCACCCGGGTGGTGTTCGTGGACGCCGAGCGGGCGCAGCGCATCGCCGAGCACCGGGGCGAGCTGCCGGAGCTGACCGCCATGATCGCCGCCCGGGCCGAGGGCCAGACCCTCCCCGACGACACCCTGCACTTCATGGACGTGGTGGGCGAGGTTCCCGCCGACATCGACCTGCCCGAGATCAACGTGGGCACCGACGACGACGCCACCATCTTCTACACCTCGGGCACAACCGGCCGGCCCAAGGGCGCCCTCGGCACCCACCGCAACATCTGCACCAACCCCATGAGCCTCTTCTACGTGAACGTGCGGGCCGCCGCCCGGGCCGGCACCGAGCCGCCGTCGCCGGGCTCCGGGGAGCAGAACGCCTACCTGCTGTCGGTCCCGCTGTTCCACGCCACCGGGTGCCACTCCATCCTGGTGGGCAACATCCTGGCCGGCGGCAAGCTGGTGATGATGCACCGCTGGGACGCCGGCCGGGCCCTCGAGCTGATCGAGCGGGAGCGCATCACCACCTTCGGCGGCGTCCCCACCATGGTCCTTCAGGTGCTCGACCACCCGGACTTCGGACAAAGGGACACGTCCAGCGTCAAATCCGTCGGTTACGGGGGAGCGCCGGCGCCGCCGGAGCTGGTCAAGCGGATCCAGGAGCACTTCAACTCCAGCCCGGCGTCGAACGGCTACGGGATGACCGAGACGTCGTCGCTCTCGACCATGAACTCCGGCCAGGACTACCTGGAGAAGCCCGACAGCGTCGGGCCCCCGGTGCCGGTCGTCACCGTCAAGGTGGTCGACGCCGACGGCCACGACCTGCCCGCCGGCGAGGTCGGCGAACTGTGGATCAAGGGCCCCAACATCGTGAAGGGCTACTGGAACAAACCGGAGGCCACCGCCGAGACCTTCACCGACGGGTGGGTGCACACCGGTGACGTGGCCCGCATCGACGAGGAGGGTTTCGTCTACATCGTCGACCGGGCCAAGGACATGCTGATCCGCGGCGGCGAGAACGTCTACTGCGTGGAGATCGAGGGCGTCCTCTACGAGCACCCGGCCGTCGCCGAGGCGGCCGTCATCGGCATCCCCCACCCCACCCTGGGGGAGGAGGTCGGGGCGGTGGTCACCGTCATCGCCGGCAAGCAGGTGACGGAGAAGGAGCTGCAGGAGTTCGTCGGGGCCCGGCTGGCCGCGTTCAAGGTGCCGGTCAAGATCTGGTTCTACAACGGGGAGCTGCCTCGCAACCCGGCGGGCAAGGTCCTCAAGCGCGATCTGCGCATCGAGCTGGTCGGGGCGTAGCGGGGGCGGGGCCCATCGATCCGGCCTCACGTTTTCCGCCCCTTCGGGGCGGGG
>JAKAXG010000309.1 GCA_021827225.1 Actinomycetes bacterium
GGACCATCGAGTCCCAGGGCAACGACGGCACCGACGACTACCCCCAGCTGGCCGCCGAGCTGTCCCGCCTGCAGGATCCCCAGGCGGCCGCCGCGCCCGAGCCGGTGCCGGTGGCCGTGGCCGAGCCGGAGCCAGCCGCCGTGGCCGAGCCGGAGCCGGCGGCCGTGGTGGAGTCCGAGCCCGAGCCCGAGCCCGAGCCCGAGCCGGAGCCCGAGCCGGTGGCCGTGGCCGAGCCGGAGCCCGAGCCGGTGGCCGTGGCCGAGCCGGAGCCAGCCGCCGTGGCCGAGCCGGAGCCGGTGGCCGTGGTGGAGCCGGAGCCGGTGGCCCCCGAGCCGGCACCGGCCGCCCGGGAGGCGGTGGGCGCGGCCCCGCCGTCCACCATCCGGGTGGGGGTCAGCCTGCTCGACAAGCTCATGAACCTGGTCGGCGAGCTGGTCCTGGCCCGCAACCAGATCCTGCAGTGCACCACCGGCCAGGTGGACGCCACCTTCACCGCCACCGCCCAGCGGCTCAACCTCATCACCACCGAGCTGCAGGAGGGGGTGATGAAGACCCGCATGCAGCCCATCGGCACCATCTGGAACAAGTTCCCCCGGGTGGTGCGGGACCTGGCCATCACCTGCGGCAAGGACATCCGCCTCGAGATGGAGGGGGCCGAGACCGAACTGGACCGGACCCTGATCGAGGCCATCACCGACCCGCTCACCCACCTGGTGCGAAACGCCGTGGACCACGGCGTGGAATCCCCCGAGGCCCGGCTGGCCACCGGCAAGCCGGCTCAGGGCCGCCTGTCCCTGCGGGCCTACCACGAGGGGGGCCACGTCAACATCGAGATCGCCGACGACGGCTCGGGCATCGACGTGGAGCGGGTACGGGACAAGGCCCGGGCCAAGGGGCTCCTGCGCGGGGGCGACGAGGGTCGGATGTCCGAGCGGGAGCTGATGAACCTCATCTTCGCCCCCGGTTTCTCCACCGCCGCCACCATCACCGACATCTCCGGTCGGGGAGTGGGCCTCGACGTGGTCAAGACCAACATCGAGCGCATCGGGGGCACCGTCGACGTGTCCAGCGAGCGGGGATCCGGCACCACCTTCCGGGTGAAGATCCCCCTGACCCTGGCCATCATCCCGGCCCTGATCATCGGTAGCGGCGGGGACCGCTACGCCATACCCCAGGTCAACCTGGTGGAGCTGGTCCGCCTGAAGGACGAGCACTCCTCGACCGGTGTGGAGTACGTGCACGGCGCCCCGGTCCACCGCCTGCGGGGCAACCTGCTGCCCCTGGTGGACCTGGCCGGGGAGCTCGGGGTGCGCGACGGGGACCCCGGCGGCCTCGGGCGCGACGGCACCATCAACATCGTCGTGCTGCAGGCCCTGGACCGGCAGTTCGGTCTGGTGGTCGACGAGATCAGCGACACCGAGGAGATCGTGGTCAAGCCGCTCGGCCCCCAGCTGAAGCAGGTGGAGACCTTCGCCGGGGCCACCATCATGGGCGACGGCCGGGTGGCGCTGATCCTCGACGTGATGGGCCTGGCCCACCGTTCGAGGGTGGTGTCGGAGGTGTCCGAGCGGGGCGGCGACGACTCCGCCGTGGCGGCCGACGGGCCGGAGTCGATCGAGGCGGAGACCCTGCTGGTGGTCGGGGTGGGCGGCCGGCGCCGGATGGCCATCCACCTCTCGGCGGTCAACCGCCTCGAGGAGTTCGACCCCGAAGCGGTGGAGCTGGCCAGCGACGCCGAGGTGGTCCAGTACCGGGGCAGCATCCTGCCGCTGATCCGGGTGGCGTCGCTGCTCGGCCCCGGCGCCGGGGACCCGGTGCCGACCGACCGGCTGCAGGTGGTGGTGCACGACGACGGCCACGAGACGGTCGGCCTGGTCGTGGACCGGATACTCGACATAGTGGAGGAGAAAGTGGTTCTGAGCAACGGCCGTTCGACGCGGGGGCTGCTCGGCTCCGCCATCATCCAGGGCCGGGTCACCGACGTGATCGACGTGCCCGCCCTGGTTTCGGTGGTCACGGGCCGTCGGGCCGGCAGCGAGGTGGGGGTCTGATGCCCGCCGTCGCCGCCGTCCCCGCCACCCGCCAGTACTGCACCTTCCTGGTGGACGGCGCCCTCTTCGGGGTCGACGTCAAGGAGGTCCAGGAGGTGATCCGCTACCAGCCCATGACCAGGGTGCCCCTGGCCCACCCGGTCATCAGCGGCCTGATCAACCTGCGGGGCCAGATAGTCACCGCCATCGACCTGCGCCGCCGCCTGGGGCTGCCGGAGCGGGAGGAGGGGCACTTCCCGGTCAACGTGGTGGTCCGCCGCGACGACAATCCGGTCAGCCTCCTCGTGGACGAGATCGACGACGTGGTGGAGATCGAGGGCGAGACCGTCGAGGCCCCCCCGCAGACCATCCGCACCTATGGCCGGGATCTGATCGCCGGCGTGCACCAGCTGGAGCACCGGTTGCTGCTCGTGCTGGCGACCGACCAGGCCGTCAACGCCGACTCCTTCTAGTCCCTGCTCCCCCCAGCGCCACCCGGCGGGCCGGCCCGGCCGGCCCGCCGGAGGCGGCTCCCCGTCCGGCCCGCCGGAATTACGGCCGTTCGGCCGGCCCCGCTCCGGTAAGGTAGTTAGCCATACGAAAGGTCGTGGTGGCTAACGGCCGTTCCGAGCGTTGATGGAGGGCGTCGAGTGGTGACCGTCGAGCAACAGTCCGGCGCGGGACAGGAGGCGGCGGGCACCGGGGGGGACAACTACAAGTGGGTCGCCCTTTTCAACGTGACCCTCGGCGTGCTGATGGCGACCATCGACTCGTCCATCACCCTCATCGCCATGCCCGACATCTTCCGCGGCATCAACCTCAACCCGCTGGTGCCGGGCAACAGCTTCTACCTGCTGTGGATGATCCTCGGGTTCCTGATCGTGAGCAGCGTCCTGGTGGTCAGCCTGGGCCGCCTGGGCGACATGTACGGCCGGGTGAAGATGTACAACGTCGGGTTCCTCGTCTACACGGTGTCGTCGCTGCTGCTGACCATCGACTGGATGACCGGCCGTAGCGGGGCGCTCTGGCTGATCGTCATGCGCATCGTCCAGGGCATAGGCGCGGCGTTCATAATCGCCAACTCCGCCGCCATCCTCACCGACGCCTTCCCCAGCAACCAGCGGGGCCTGGCACTCGGGATCAACAACGTGGCCGGCATCAGCGGCTCCTTCATCGGCCTGATCCTGGGCGGGATCCTGGCCCCGATCAGCTGGCGGCTGGTGTTCCTGATCTCGGTGCCCATCGGGGCCCTGGGCACCGCCTGGGCGTACCTGAAGCTGCGCGACAGCGGCATCCGCCGGCCGGCCCGCATCGACTGGTGGGGCAACGTCACCTTCGCCGCCGGGCTGATCCTGGTGATGATCGGGATCACCTACGGGATCGAGCCCTACGGCCGCGACACCATGGGCTGGACCAGCCCCGCGGTCATCGCCGAGCTGGGCGCGGGAGCGGCGCTGCTGCTGCTCTTCGGCGTCATCGAAACCAGGGTCGAGAACCCGATGTTCCGCCTGCCGTTGTTCAAGATCAAGGCGTTCACCTTCGGCACCCTCTCGACGTTCCTGTCGGCGGTGGGCCGGGGGGGCCTCATGTTCATGCTGATCATCTGGCTCCAGGGCATCTGGTTGCCCGAGCACGGCTACAGCTTCAGCCAGACGCCGCTGTGGGCCGGCATCTACATGCTGCCCCTCACCGCGGGGTTCCTGCTGGCCGGCCCGGTCTCCGGCTACCTGTCGGACCGTTACGGGGCCCGGCCGTTCGCCACCGGCGGCATGCTGGCCGCGGCCCTCAGCTTCGTGCTGCTCGAGTTGCTGCCGATCGACTTCCCCTACCCGCTGTTCGCGGCGCTGCTGCTGCTCAACGGGCTGGGCATGGGCGCCTTCGCCTCGCCCAACCGGGCCGGCGTGATGAACAGCCTGCCGCCCACCGACCGGGGGGCCGGAGGCGGCATGAACTCCACATTCCAGAACTCCGCGCAGGTCCTGTCGATCGGGATCTTCTTCACCTTGATGATCCTCGGCCTGTCAGGCTCACTGCCGGGCAGCCTGGAGCAGGGGCTGACCTCCCACGGGGTCAGCCCGGCGGTCGCCCACCAGGTCGCCCACCTGCCGCCGGTGTCGGTGCTCTTCGCCGCCTTCCTCGGCTACAACCCCATCCAGCGCCTGCTGCCGGCCCATGCGCTGCACTCGGTGTCGCACGCCGACTACGCCGCCCTGACCGGTCGCTCGTTCTTCTCCCACCTGATCTCCAAGCCGTTCCAGTCCGGGCTGCACGAGGCGTTCCTGTTCGCCATCGTGGCCTGCCTGGTGGCGGCGGCCGCGTCGTGGTCGCGGGGCGGGCGTTACGTCCACGAATCCGACACCGGGTCCTGACCGGACCGGTTGGTGTTCAAGGGGACGGGTGAAGGCTCCGAAACCTAGCGGGAAGTCGCTCTGAGCCGCCTTTCCCTAAGGAGCCGCCATGTCCCTCGTCGCCACCTCGAACGGTTCCGCCCAAGAGACCGATCCGCCGGCCAAGCCACCGACCCGCAAGGCGGTGGAGAACCGGACCCAGGTCGACTCCCGCTCCGCCGAGCTCAGCGCTCTGGTGGCTGCCATCCACCGTTCGCAGGCCGTGATCGAGTTCGAGCTGGACGGCACGATCATCACCGCCAATGACAATTTCCTGGCGGCCATGGGCTACACCCTCGAGGAGGTGCAGGGCCGGCACCACCGCATCTTCATGGACCCCGAGGACGCCGCCGACCCGGCCTACGAGTCGTTCTGGGCGGCGCTGCGTCGGGGCGAGTACCAGAGCGGCGAGTTCCGTCGGAAGGCCCGCGACGGGCGCGACGTCTACATCCAGGCGTCGTACAACCCGGTCCTGGACCATCAGGGCCGGCCGGTCAAGGTGGTCAAGTTCGCCAGCGACGTCACCGCGGAGAAGGAGCGCAACGCCGACTTCGCCAGCAAGCTCGACGCCATCAGCAAGTCGCAGGCGGTCATCGAGTTCGAGCTCGACGGGACCATCATCACCGCCAACGACAACTTCCTCTCGGCCCTCGGCTACACCCTCGACGAGGTACAGGGCAAGCACCACCGCATGTTCGTGGACCCGGCCGAGGCGTCGTCGCGCGAGTACGAGGAGTTCTGGGCCGGTCTGCGCCGGGGCCAGTTCCAGTCCGGCCAGTACCGGCGGGTCAGCCGGACCGGTGAGGACGTGTGGATCCAGGCGTCGTACAACCCGATCATGGACCTGCGCGGCCGCCCCTACAAGGTCGTCAAGTTCGCCCTTCTGGTCAACGACCGGATCCGCCTCCAGCAGGGTGTGGCCGAGATCCTCGAGGTGGTCCAGGCCGCGGCCTCGGGGGACCTGACCCAGGAGATCAGCCTGGAGGGCGACGACGCCATCGGCCAGATGGCCGAGGGCATGCGGGGCTTCCTGGAGAGCCTCCGCAGCACGGTGGAGCCCATCGCCAACAGCGCCCGCCAGCTGCGCAGCGCCTCTGCCGAGCTGCTCTCGGTGGCCAGCCAGATGGGCGTGGCCGCCGACGAGACGTCCAAGCAGGCGTCGGTGGCCTCCGCGGCGTCGGAGCAGGTATCGAGCAACGTGTCCACCGTGGCCGCCGCCACCGAGGAGATGGGGGCGTCGATCCGCGACATCGCCCGCAACACCTCCACCGCGGCGGAGATCGCGGCCAAGGCCGTGAGCATGGCCGAGAGCACCAACTCGACGGTCGGCAAGCTCGGTGAGTCCTCCGCCGAGATCGGCCAGATCATCAAGGTGATCACCTCCATCGCCCAGCAGACCAACCTGCTGGCCCTCAACGCCACCATCGAGGCGGCCCGGGCCGGCGAGGCCGGCAAGGGCTTCGCGGTCGTGGCCA
>JAKAXG010000310.1 GCA_021827225.1 Actinomycetes bacterium
GCCCATGGACCCGTAGAACCGGGCGTCCCCGAAGGCGAACACCCCACCGTCGCGGGCGAACAGCCAGTAGCCCTTACCGGAGGGGGTGACGGCCATCGAGACGATCGGCTGAGCCAGCTTCACGCCCCCCAGGGACCCGTAGAACCGGGCGTCACCGTAGGTGAACACTCCCCCGTCGGACGAGACCATGTAGTAGCCGTTCCCATCGGGGGTCGTGGCACCGCCGACCACGGGCTGGGCCAGCCGGAGGCCCCCCAGAGATCCGTAGAAGGCTGCGCCTCCGAACGCGAACACTCCCCCGTCAGAGGCGAACAGGCGGTACCCACCCGAGGGCGTCCCCGGCGCAGGGGACCGGGGCGTCGATGGTGTCGATGGGGTGGACGGGGTCGACGGGGTGGACGGGGTCGACGGCGTGGACGGCGTCGACGGCGTCGAGGGGGTCGACGGCGGCGACGGCGGTCCCGACGGCGGGGGCGGCGGCGGCGGATCCAGGGTGGTGACGGTGGCCGGGCCTGACGCCGGTCCCTCGCCGGAGCCGTTGAAGGCGATGATCTCGAAGGTGTACGCCTGGCCGGCGGCCAGGCTGGTCACGGTGTAGGACCGGCTCACCCCGCTGAGGTCCTCGACCACCGCCTGGCCCGAGGCGGTGTTCCCCTTGTACACCTCGACCATGTAGTCGGTCGGCGTCCCGCCGGCGGCCGGTGCGGACCAGGCCAGGCTCACGGAGCCGTACCCGGCCGTCGCCGTCGGGGTCCCGGGCGCACCAGGACGGGCTATCGGCTCGGTGGTCACCGGCTTGGAGGGGAGCCCGGAGCCCTTCGAGTCCGCGGCGGTAACGGTGAAGGTGTAGGGCTGCTGGTCCGTGAGGTCGTCCACGGTGTAGGTCAGGGCCGCCGAGTGGGTGTCGATCGCGAGAGTGGGGCTACCCGTGACGTTCGGTCCGGCGTACTCGTCGATCACATAGTCGGTGGGCGAGTTGCCCGTCGTGGGCGCCGTCCAGGAGAGTTGGACCGTGGTGTCCCCCGGCGTCGCGGTGGGTGTCCCCGGCGCGCCCGGGGCTGTGACCGGCGGAGCGGGGGTGGAGGTCACCGGGGCCGAGGCGACACCGGTACCGCCGGCGTTCACCGCCTCGACGGTGAAGGTGTAGGCCTGCCCGTTGGTCAGGCCCATGGCGGTGTAGGACAGGCTGGTGGACTTGGTGTCGAACACCTTCGGGGTTCCGGTGGCCGCCGGGCCGGCGTACTGGCTCACCAGATAGTCGGAGATCCCGCTACCCGTCCCCGGCGCCGCCCACGTGAGCTGGACGCTGCCGTCGCCCGCGGTCGCAACCGGCGTGCCGGGGGCGCCAGGGGCCGGGGTGGGGGCACCGAACTCGAGCTCCCTTATCCGGTTCCCGTCGCCGGCCGGAGATGGATCGTCGACACCGTCGGTGACGAAGATGTTGCCGCTGGCATCCAGCGCCACGTCGGAGGGGTTACCGAAGCCGGCGGCGGACGGCGGCCCCCCGTCCCCGCTGTCGCTACCCCGGAGGGTGCTGCCGGCGATGGTGTAGACGTTCCCGGCCGTCATGGAGATGCCGTAGAAGATCCCGGTCGTCTCCGCCACCACCCGGATCTCGTCGTTGAACACGTCGGCCACGATCACGTTGCCACTGGCATCGACCGCGACGGCGTTCGGGTAGTAGAAGGTGGCCTGGTCGGCGGGCCCGTCCGCCGATCCCTCGGCTCCGGTGCCGGCGATGCTGTACACGTCACCGGCGGTCATGGCCAGCCCGTCGAAGGTACCGGTCCTGGCTGCCAGGACCACGATGCGGCTGTCGCCGTAGTCGGCGATGACCAGGTTGCCGTCGGTCGGGTCCACCACCGTGTCGTGAGGGCTGCTGAGCCCGCTCTGGAGCGCCGGCTTCCCATCCACGAAGGTGGAGGTCCCGTTACCGGCGATCGTCGTGATCTGTCCGGCCGTGACGCTCTGGCCGTAGAACGAACCGGACACCGCGGGCAGCATCTGCACCCGCTCGTTCCCGGTGTCGGTGATGATGAGGTTGCCGCTCGGATCGAGGGACACCCCGTGGAGATCGGAGAACGTGGCGCCCGCCACGCCATGACCGGCGAGGGTGTAGAGGTCGCCCACCGTGGTCATATTCACCCCGAACAGCGTGCCCGTCCGGGCGGCGATCACCTGCACCACGCCGTTCCCGTTGTCACTGAAGATGACGTCGCCGTTGGCGTCCAGGGTCAGGCGCTTGGGCGCGGCCAGCACGGCCTTCGTCGCCGGCACCCCGGAGGAGATGGGACCGGTGGGGACCGTGCCCCCGGTGGGATTGGTTCCGGCGATGGTGTACACGTGGTCGGCGGTCATCGTGATCCCGAAGTAGGTGCCACTCTTGGCCGGCACCATACGGACGACCGCGTTCACGGTGTCGGCGAAGAAGATGTCGCCCTGGGCGTCGACGGCAATTCCCTGAGGCGCCGACACGGACGCGCTGGTCGCCGCGGTCCCGTCTGGAGAGAACCCAGGTTTGGCATTGCCGGGTGAGGTGGCCGGTGTACCCACCACCGTGATCACCTGTCCGCCGGCGGCGAATGCAGCCGTCGGGGAGACGAAGCCAATGGTTCCCCCGACGAACGTCGAGGTCACGAACCCGGCCGCCACCCTGCGGGCCGTAACCGTTCGGGGCATGGCCGGCAGGCGGGGCCCTTGTCGCAAAGTCCTCATTTGATGTTTCCCACACGCTTTCTGTATCGCCGTCACTTCCGAAGCCAGCCGCCACGTTGGAGCACATCTGCGATGGCTTCCTGTTAGGCCACTGCGGCTGGCGGACGCATACACGAGTGATACGTGCATCGATTGGATACAGGAGGATTCCCTTATTGTGCGCCCGAGCGGCCCGCTCCCTACGTCCAGGCGGCGGCCTGATCGGCCGGAAGCCTCTGGGCCACCAGCAGGAGCTTGTTGCCCAACCCGATCCGGTTCGTGGTGGACTCGAGCACCGGCCAGGCCCGGCTCAGGGCCCGCTTGAAGGGGTCCTCGACGCCTTCCATCTCGAACAGCCTGGCCATCTTCTGCCGGGGCGAAGGCGCTAGTGCGCTCCAGGTGATCCGGCACCCGCATCTCCGGAGAAGCGCTTCCATGCCTTCGATGGTGAAGTAGCTACGGTGCTCGAGGTAGTAGAAGGGGTCGGTGAGATCGACCCTCCGGCCGGTGATCCTGTGGACGGACAGCACCGCCCGCCGGGGCGGGAATCCGGCATTCGGGGTCTCGAACAGGAGCGCTCCTCCAGGACGCACCTTGCGGACCATGGCCTCCAGCCCTTCCAATGGATCCAGCAGGTGTTCGATGACGTCCCACATCGTCGCCGCGTCCAGCGAGCTGTCGGGAACGCGGGCATCGACGTCGGCCGGCAGACAGGCCTCCAGGCCACGGTTCCTGGCGGAATCAACCGCCTTCTCCTCCACGTCGACCCCGACCGCTCTGATGCCGCGCCTGCCGGCGTAAGCGAGGAAGTTGCCGATCCCACAGCCGATGTCCAGGACCGACCTGATGGGGCCAACCGCCTTCTCCGCCTCGAGGACGACCCGTTCGTATCTGCGCTCGAACTCGGAGAGGACCGCATCGCTGCTGTACACCGAGAACTTGTACGGCTCCCAGTAGGCGGACTCCCTGGGCGCCGCGTCGGCGTCCTCGGGTCGGAAGAACTCGGTCCTGCAGGACCTGCACCGCCAGAGGCGGTAGGCCCGCTCGACGGTCAACGACAGTGCCGCCGCCTGCTGCCCGCAGGCCGGGCAGGCCCGGGTATCCAGAGCAGCGCGCTGCATGTTCATGGATTCGGGGTCGGGGGGCTCTGCACGACGTCCGGGCCGGCCCCCTTGACCGGCGCCCAGCCGGCCACGTCGAACAGGCGCTTGGCCGCGTCGATCACCGCCGGCGGCACCATATCGAAGGGCGGCACAGGGCATGGCATGCGCCGCCTCATCGGCTGGTTCCGGCCGCCGGTCGGGTTGCAGTCGTGTCTTCCACGACAGATAGGAGGGCGGTGCCGCCGGGGAGATACGAACATCCCCGGAGCGACCCGTCAGGCCGTGAAGAGCTCCTCCAGCTCCACCCCCGCCTTGGCAGCCAGACGGCGCAACCGCTCGAGGGCCCGGGCCCGCGTCGGCCCGATGCTGCCGATGGGCATGTCGAGTGCCTCGCTTATGTCCCGGTAGCTGAGCGGCACGTCGGTGCTCAACAGCCTCAACAGCAACTGGGAGCGGACGGGCAGCTGGCAGACCAGTTCCGATATCACCATGGACCGCTCACGCGATATCAGCCTGTGGTCGTGCGATGTCACCGGCACCGGATCGGGAAGGAGGTCGAGGTCCTCGCCGCTCGGGATCTGCCTGCCGGAGAGGCGGATGACCCGCAGCGACTCCCGCCTGGCGGTGGTGGCCAGCCAGGCTCCCACCCGCTCCGGTTGGTGGATGCGGCCGAGGTTTTCGACCAACCGCAGCCAGGTGGTCTGCGACACGTCGGCCGCGTCGGCAACGCTCAGTCGATGGCCTCGGGCGATGGCCCACACCATGGGGGCGAAGCGGTCGACCAGCCGGTCCCACGCCTCCCGTTCGCCGGCCCCGGCCCGGGCTACCAGGGAGGCCACGTCGCTGTTGGCAGACCCGGCTCTGGAGATCTCCCGCACGGCGGTATCACCACCTGAGGACGGGATTCCCTCCGTGCTCGCCAGCCAGTCCACTTCTGACCTCATTGTTCCTGCCAGTTGTTCGGGGACCTCCGAAAGTGGACTACTCGCGCTACCCGCATTTGTTTCGCCCTTCGGTCCGTTAGTCCTGACCCTGCCCCGCCAGAGTGCCTGACCGCGGACCGCCCTTCAAGGTGTTCAGGACCTTCGACCGAGGTTTCATTCGCGGTATTGACAGCCTCGCTCCGGCGGCGTCTACACCCACGCTCGTATCAGACAATCGGACCGTCGAAGATCCGGTATGGTCACCGCGTGGCTGCTGTCCCATCCGCCTCCGCTTGTGACCGGACCGCCCGGGGTCCGACAGCCGGGACGAGCTGACGCGAGATGAGCGGGCACCACCGCGCCGGGTCGCCGGAGGAGCGGCCAGCCGGCATACCTCCCGACGAGCCGCCCGCGTACGTGGTGGAGCAGGCGAAGCGGGCCTACACCGGGCCGGCCAGGGAGCTCGCGGAACTGACGTTCGACTCCCTGGTCGACGGAGACTCCGGTCCGGACGACCATCGGCTCCGCTTCGAACATCCCGATCTCAGCGTGACGCTCGACGTGTCGGCCCGCCCGGAGGGCACCGGGATGCGGGGCCGGGTGGACCCGGCCGCGCCCCGGGTCGCCCTCTACATGCGGGCCACCGATCTGGCGATGGTCGCCGAGGCCGACGAGGGCCGGTTCGAGTTCGGTCTGGTGCCGCACGGCCTGGTCAGGCTGTCCATCGAGCGCGTTGAGCCGGCCCCGGCCGTATGGACCGACTGGTTCCGCGTCTGAGGCGAACCCGCTAGCCGACCCAGAAGCTGATGGCCACGGCGATGCCGGCGAGCACGACCACCCGCCGGAGGAGGACGGAGTCGATCACCTTGACCAGCCTTCCTCCGATGAACCCGCCGAGCAGGCTGCCCACCGCCATGATCGGCACGAGTATCCACGCCACCTTCCCGGAGAAGAGGAAGAACACCGCGGCGACCAGGTTGATCACGAAGGAGAGGGCCTGCTTCAGGGCGTTCAGCTTGGTGAGAGGCTCGAGGCTGAACAGCGCCAGCAGAGCCAGCAGCATGATCCCGAGCCCGGCGCCGAAATACCCCCCGTAGGCCGCGCCCAGGAAGACGGTCAGCACGAACAGCGCCTGCCGACCGCCGGACGGGCCCCGTCCCGCGTCGGCC
>JAKAXG010000311.1 GCA_021827225.1 Actinomycetes bacterium
TAGGGTAGCGGAACTAGAACGCGTTCTTGTAACGTGGGGCGAAGGGAGGGTGCCGTGTACCTGGGATACACCGAAGAGCAGGAGGCGCTCCGCAAGGAACTGCGCTCCTACTACGCCAAGCTGCTGTCGCCGGAGGTGGAGGAGCAGCTGGCTCAGAGCCGGGGCGTGGGTCAGGCCATGCGCCGGGTGGTGCGCCAGATGGGCGAGGACGGGTGGCTGGGAATCGGCTGGCCCAAGGAGTGGGGCGGCCAGGGCCGCTCGGCCATCGAGCAGTTCGTCTTCTTCGACGAGTCGATGCGGGCCGGGGCCCCGGTGCCGATGCTCACCATCAATACCGTCGGTCCGACCATCATGAACTTCGGGACCGAGGAGCAGCGCGCCCACTTCGTACCGAAGATCCTGAAAGGTGAGATCCACTTCTGCATCGGCTACACCGAGCCGGGTGCGGGCACCGACCTGGCCAGCCTGCGCACCACCGCCGTACGCGACGGCGACGAGTACGTGATCAACGGCCAGAAGATCTTCACCAGCCTGGCCGGTGATGCCGACTACATCTGGCTGGCGGCCCGCACCGACCCGGAGGCCAAGAAGCACAAGGGCATCTCCATGTTCGCCGTGCCCATGGACACCCCGGGGATCAGCGTGGTGCCGATGAGCCTGCTCAGCGAGCACGACATCAACCAGACCTACTTCGACGACGTGCGGATCCCGGCCAGCTGCCTGGTCGGCGCCGAGAACCAGGGCTGGGGCCTCATCACCAACCAGCTGAACCACGAGCGGGTCACCCTGTGCTCCTCCGGCGTGGTCGAAAGGGTCCTGACCGACGTCCAGCGCTGGGCCCAGGAGACCAGGCTGGCCGACGGCCGGCGGGTCATAGATCAGGAGTGGGTGCGGCTCAACCTGGCCCGGGTCCGCAGCCGGCTGGAGTTTCTGCGACTTATCAACTGGAAGGTGGCCTGGACGGCCACCCAGGGTCACCTCGACGTGGCCGACGCGTCGAGCATCAAGGTGTTCGGCACGGAGTTCTACCTCGAGGCCTTCCGCCTGTTGTTCGAGATCGTGGGGGAGCGGGGCTACCTCAAGGACGGCTCCCCCGAGGCGGTGCTGCGGGGCCGGCTGGAGCGGAACTACCGCAGCCTCCTGATCCTGACCTTCGGCGGCGGGACCAACGAGATCCAGCGCGATCTGATCGCCATGTTCGGGCTCGGCTTCCCCCGGGCGTCCCGGTAGGAGGGCAAGATGGACTTCTCACTCAGCCCGGAGCAGGAGGCCGTCCTCGAGTCGGCGGCCAAGGTGTTCGAAGGGCACCTGACCGATGACCGGAGGGCGGAGGTGGAGGCCGGCGGCGATGGCTTCGACCGGCGCCTGTGGGCCGCCCTGGCGGACGCCAACCTGCTGGGCCTGGCCGTACCCGAACGCTTCGGCGGCAGCGGCCTCGGCTTCGGCGAGGTATCGGTCCTGCTGGAGGAGGCCGGGAGAGCGGCCGCCCCGGTGCCGCTGTGGGCCGCCCTGGTCCTGGGCGGCCTGGCGGTGGAGCGCTTCGGCACCGACGAGCAGCGGGAGAGGTTCCTGCGGCCGCTGTGCGCCGGGAAGCTGGTCATGACCGCGGCGCTGGTCGAGGCCGGGAGCGAGCCGGACCGGCCCCAGACCGCCGCCCGGCCGGCCGACGGAGGGGGCTGGGTGCTCGACGGCACCAAGCTGTGCGTCCCGGCCGGAACGGTGGCCGGCGCCTTCCTGGTACCGGCCCGGGTCGGCACCGGCGGCGTGGCCGTGTTCGTGGTCGAGCCGGGTGCACCCGGGCTCGGCATCACCCGCCTAGAGACCACCACCGACACCCCGGAGGCCCGCCTGGACCTGGCCGGGGTCCGGGTGGGCCCCGGGGCGCTGCTGGGAGCGGCCGACCAGGGGGCGGAGATCGTCGACTGGCTGATGCTGCGGGCGACCTCGGGACTGTGCTCGCTCATGGCCGGCACGTGCCGGGCCGCGCTGAAGCTGACCGCCGACTACGCGGTCACCCGCAAGCAGTTCGATCGGGCCATCGCCACCTTCCAGGCGGTGGGCCAGCGGGCCGCTGACGCCTACGTGGACACCGAGGCCGTCGGCCTCACCGCCCGCCAGGCGGCCTGGCGCCTGGCAGCGGGCCTGCCGGCAGAGGAGCACGTGGCCATCGCCAAGTTCTGGGCCGCCGACGGGGGACAGAGGGTGGTCCACGCCGCCCAGCACATCCACGGCGGACTGGGCGTGGACAGGAGCTACCCGCTTCACCGCTACTTCCTGGCGGCCAAGCAGATGGAGCTCACCCTGGGCGGTGCCACCGCCAACCTGCTGCGGCTCGGCTCCCTGATGGCCGACCAGGCCGTCTGACCGGGTGAACGAGAGCCAAATGACCGGAGACCCGGTGACCGAATCAGTGGAGCTGACCGGCAAGCGGATCGTGGTCCTGGGGGCGACCGGGATGGTCGCCACCCCGGTGATCCACAGCCTGGCCGGGGACAACGAGGTGTGGGGCGTGGCCCGCTTCCACAACCGCCGGGCCCGGGCCGCCCTCGACGGCCGGGGTGTCCACACCGTGGCGGTCGACCTGGCCGACCCCGACCTGTCCGGGCTGCCCGGCGACGTCGACTACGTCGTCAACCTGGCCGTCACCCATGCTGACGATTTCGCCACCGCGCTGCGGGCCAACGCCGAGAGCCTGGGCCTGGTCATGGCCCATTTCAAGCGGGCCCGGGCGTTCCTTCACTGCTCCTCCACCGGCGTGTACGCCCCCAACGGGACCCACCCGATGCGCGAGGACGATCCCCTCGGCGACAACCACCGGGCCATGCTCCCGACCTACAGCATCTCCAAGATCGCGGCCGAGTCCGTCGCCCGCCTCTCCGCTCGCCTCCACGACCTGCCCACCGTCATCGCCCGGCTGAACGTTCCCTACGGCGACTGTGTGGCGTGGCCTTCCATCCATCTGGAGTGCATCCTGTCCGGGCAGCCGATCCAGGTGCTGCCGGGCGGGCCGAGCGTGTACTCGCCCATCCACAGCGATGACATCATCCGCCAGATACCCAAGCTGCTGGCCGTGGCCGACGTCGCCGCCCCCACGGTCAACTGGGCCGGCCCGGACGTGGTCAGTGTCCAGGAATGGTGCGCCTACCTCGGGTCGCTGGTGGGCCGGGATCCGGTTTTCGAGGAGACCGAGGCGGCCCTGCCGAGCGTGGCGGTGGACGTGACGCTGATGGAGAAGCTGATCGGCCCGGCCCAGGTCCGCTGGCGGGACGGGATGGCCCGGATGGTCGCCACCTCCCACCCGGAGCTGCCGCTCAACAGCGCCTGAACCGGCCGGGCCCGGAACCGCCGAAAGATGGTCCTCAGTAGCTCCTGCGCGCTACTATGCATTTCAGCGGGGCCATCGGAGAAGCGGCAGCAGGCGGAGCCTGGTCGCCGCCGGGGCGGTGGTCGGCGCAGGTCTTGAAAGAGAATCCGGGAATGGAAGGAAGCCGGAATAGGTTCAACCAGTAGGCCTGATCAGACGATGGTTAGGCCATTGGTGACGATCGGAGAGCGCCCTGATCGGCTGTGCCGATCTGAGGACTAGCTCCTCGCGTCACGCGTGAGCACCCGGATGCCGGGCATCCGGGTAACGAGTGGAGATAAGAAGCTGGACCAGATCACGTTAGAGTCAGCGGTGATCGCCGACGCCGGGGGTTGGGCGTCGGACGCCGAGCGGGCCGAGCTGGAAGCACAGCCGCTGGCCTGGGCCGCGGCGTTGCGCCGCTTGATCCACGAGACAGACGAGCAGCTGATCCGCGCCGGCGGTCTGGACGGGGATCTGCGCCAGATGGTGCTGGCCGACCTGCAGGCCGAGCGGGAACGACTCTCGACCGCCCTGCTCAAGGTCGCCGGCGACACCATCGACCCCCCGGCGGCCCTCCACGAGCGCGAGCCCGCCGGCGACGGGGCGGAGCGGAACGGGGCCCGCCCCGAATCCGGCGCCTCTCGCGGCGGGGCCGAGGAGACCCCGGCCGGGCCGCCGCTGCTCCAGGCTTCCTGGGGTGAGGGCCGCATAGTGGTGTGGGCCGGTGGTCCCGGTGCCGAGGCCGGCGAGGACGACCTGGATCAGCTGCTCAGCGCGGCGGACGGGTCCTCCATCGGTTGGGAACACCACGCTCCCGTCACCCTGCCGTCGGGGGCCGCCACCGATTCCCGGTCGGCGCCCCTGTCCCAGACCCTCGGATGGCTGGTCGGCGTGGGCGCCGGCCAGGCCGGGGATTCGGTCGGCCCGAGCCTGCAGTGGCTGGGTGAGATCGCCCGGTGGGGAACCGAGCTGGTCGCCCTCGGACACATGGTTCCGGTGGTGCGCTCCACCAGCGGAGGGTCCGCCAAGTCCGGCCCCGGCCGGCACCGGGTCCGTTGGGTTCCGGCGCTGGTCGGCCGGGAGCGCCTCCACGACCTGGTGCTGCGCATGCCCGGCGCGGTGTCCGCCCTGCAGTCCGGGGTGCCGGCCGACGCGGTGGCCCGTTCGATCCTCTCGGCGGTGGTCGACGCGGTGTCGCGCACCGGGGCGGCCCGCCTGGTCGCCCCTGCCGCCTCCCCGAGCGCCTCCACCCGCCCCGAGGTCGCCGAGGCCGTGCTGTCCGGGCTGGACGGGCGGCCCTTCGTGGCCGACACCGAACTGGCCGGGCGCATCGGTGAGGACCTGAAGCGGTGGGCTGCCCCGGTCACGGCCAACCACCGGGTGGGCCTGGTCGTCCGCCTGGACCCGCCGCAGTCCGACGGCGGATGGCTGCTCTCGGTGGAGGCCACGGGCGTGGACAAGCACCCGATGCCGGTCGAGCACGCCCTGGTCGTGTCGTCGGGCACCAAGTCCCACCAGGTCGAAGCCCAGCTGCGCCGCCTGGAACGCCTGGTGCCGGCCCTGCGCCGGCCGTCCACCCGCCGGGGCCAGGTGGTCCTCGACGGGGAAGAGGCGGTCGAGCTGATGTTCGAGACCGGCCCGTCGCTGCAGGCCGCCGGCTTCGAGGTCATGCTCCCGAAGGTCTCGCGTCGGCGCCCGTCCCCCCAGCTGCGGCTGTTCGCCGAGGCCATGGGCGGGGAGTCCCAGGTAGGGGTCCGCCAGCTGTCGAACGTCCGCTGGAGCGTCCTGTTCGACGATCTCGAGCTCGACGCGGCTGACATCAGCCGCCTGGCCAAGGAAGCCTCCCCGCTGGTGCGGGTGCGGGGCCGGTGGGTACACCTGGACCGGGCCGACCTGCACGCCGCGGCCGCCGCCCTGGCCGAGCGGGCGTCGATAACCCAGATGTCGGGGGCGGAGATGATCCGCCACGCCGTGGGCCTCGAGGGCGGCGCCCTGGGCGGCCCGGTGCGCGTCGAGGGGACCGGCTGGGCCGCCGATCTGCTCCGCGGCGCCACCACCCACCCGCCCGCCCCGATCGACACCCCCGACGGCTTCGCCGGCCAGCTGCGCAGCTACCAGGCCGAAGCGGCCGGATGGCTGGGTTTCCTCGACCGGGCCGGCCTGGGCGGCTGCCTGGCCATGGACATGGGCCTCGGCAAGACCCCGACCCTGCTGGCCCACCTGCTGGTGGACAAGGGGCACGGGCCGGCCCTGGTCATCTGCCCCCCGGCGGTCCTCGGCAACTGGGCGTCCGAGGCGGCCCGCTTCACCCGGCCGCTCAAGGTGACGGTCCACCACGGTCCCCGCCGGGCGGAGGGGGAGTCGATCGCCCGGATGGCGGCGAACTCGGACCTGGTGCTCACCACCTATGCCACCGCGGTGCGCGACATCGACGCCCTGGCGGCGATCAACTGGCGGCGGGTGGTGGTGGACGAGGCCCAGGTCATCAAGAACCACACCAGCGAGA
>JAKAXG010000312.1 GCA_021827225.1 Actinomycetes bacterium
TGACGATCGACGCCCGGATCGGCCCCGCCTCCTTCTTGGACTGCTCCCGCCAGTAGCGGGCGGCGGCCCGCATCGGCATGAAGTGGCCGCGGAGGTGGACGTGGATGACCGCGTCCCATTCCTCATCGGTCATGTTCACGACCATGCGGTCCCGCAGGATGCCGGCGTTGTTGACCAGGACGTGCAGGTCCCCGAAGGTCTCCACCGCCAGCTGGACGAGCCGGGCGGAGGCCTCGGCGTCGGTGACATCGTCGGCGCTGGCCACGGCCTCGCCTCCGAGGGCCCTGATCTCCTCGACGACCTGCTGGGCGGGAGTGGCGTCGCTGCCCGACCCGTCCGCCGCTCCTCCGAGATCGTTGACGACCACCTTGGCGCCCTCCCGGGCGAAGAGCAGCGCGTGCTCCCGGCCGAGACCCCGGCCCGCTCCGGTGATGATCGCCACCCGTCCTTCTAGTGTCCTCATTTCCAGCATCCTAGAGCCGGCGCGGGTGGCGGTGACGGCTCAGCCCGGGACGGTCGCGAGGAACTCGTTGACACTGCGGCTGAAAGCCGCCGGCTGGTCGATGTTGGCAGCGTGACCGGCCCCCGCCAGCACCACCTTCTTCGCCCCCGGGATGCGGGCGGCCATGTAATCGGCCGCCTTGATGAAGGCCGTGTCGTTCTCTCCGACCAGCACGAGGGTGGGCACGGCGATGGAGGGCAGCGACTCGATCACCTCAGGTCCGTGCTGGGTGAGGATGTGGCGGGCGGCGAGGGCCAGTCCGACGGGATCGTGGTCGCCGAGCCTGGTCTCGGGAGATTCCCCCAGCGCGTCGAGGCCGCTGGCTTCGAAGCGCTCGGCCTGGGAGCGGGCGTAGTGGTTCCAGCCCTCCCGGCCCCCGTCGCCCCGGTAGCCGGGCCCGGTGTCGAACAGCAGGAGGGCCTTCACCCGCTCCGGGTGGGCGTGATGGAAGGCGAGCGACAGGTAACCGCCGAGCGACAGTCCCCCAACGGCGGCCGTCCCGACACCGCAGGCGTCGAGCACCGCCAGCATGTCCTCGACCGAGGCGGCCTGCGAGTAGCACTCGGCCCGCGGGGGGACGACGGTCCGGCCGTGGCCGCGGATGTCCCAGGTGATGACCCGGCGGGACCGGGCCAGCTCCTCCATGTTCGGCCGCCACATGGCCGTCGACGCGGAGAATCCGTGGGTCAGCAGCAGAGGAACCGATCCGGTGTCCTCGCCGTGGACCTCGTAGTGGATCCGGGCCTGGCCTCGATCGAGATGGTGCTCGCTCACTCCCCCTCCTCATCCGGAGGCGAGGCTATCCTCCGCCCCCGCCGGGGGGCGACAGGTTCAGGAGCCTGAAATGCCCGGCAGGCCGATCCTCGGCAGCGAGAACCACACGATCTTGCCCCCGGTGGCGAGCGTCTCGCTCCCCCACCGGCCGGCGGTGGCCGTCACCAGCCACATGCCCCGGCCGCCTTCCGACTCGGTATCTGGCAGGGCCACGGTCGGCTCTCCCCACCCCTGGTCCTCCACCTCGACCAGCACCTCGGAGGTGCGGGCCTCGATGGCCAGCCGAAAGGCGGTCCGGGCGTGGCGGACGGCGTTGGTGGCCACCTCCGAGGTGCACAGGGTGGCCACCTCGCTCAGGTCGTCGAGGTCCCAGGCCGCCAGAGTGGTGACGACGAACTCCCGCGCCGCCCTCACCGATTCGGGGCGGGGGTCGAACACCGCCTCCACCCGGGTGCCGACTGTGTGACCGTGCAATTGACCGACTTCCTCCGCGTCGGTACCTACCCAACCCGGGCGGAAGCTACCGGGGGCGGGGCCGTCGGCCGCCGGGTCGGCGGGCCAACTCCTTGCCTGCGGCCCGGCCGTGCCCCAACATGGAGCCGTCGGCGTCCGCCGCGACGCCCACGATCCGACATATCCGGATAAAGGGGACAAAATCATGGCTTCCACCGCCACCGTCGACATCCTCAAGGCGCTGGGCACCGTCAAACTGTTCAGCGCCTGCAACAAACGGGAGCTTCAATCCGTGGCCCGGCTGTGCACGCCGATCTCCATCGAGGAGGGCCACGTGCTGACCACCGAGGGCGCTCCCGGGCAGGAGTGCTTCGTCATCGCCGACGGCAAGGCCCGGGTGTCCATCGGGGGCCAGCCGGTCGGGGTGGTGGGGCCCGGGGACTGCGTGGGCGAGATGTCGCTTCTCGACGGTGGACCCCGCACGGCGACGGTCACCGCCGCCACCCCGATCACGGCTTACGTGATGTCGTCGCGCGAGTTCAGGTCCCTGCTCAACATCAGCCCCACCATCACCCGCAAGGTGGCGACCATCCTGGCCCAGCGGCTGCGGGCCCTGGACGCGCAGTACCCGCACTGAGGACTGGCTCAGCTACGCCCGGCGGGGGCCACCACCCGTCCGGGAAGCTGGGGGGTGTCCACCTGCTCACCGTCGGCGCGGGTGACCACGCCGTTGACCATCACGTGGCGCATCCCGGCCGGCCGATCCGCCGTCAGGCGCTCGGTGGAGGCCGGGAAGTCGCGTACCCGCCGGAGCGGGCCCGGCGCCACGGTCTCCGGGTCGAAGACGGTGATGTCGGCGAAGGCCCCGGGCCGCAGCACGCCGCGGTCGGCGAAGCCGAACAGCTCGGCCGGCTCCTGGGTGAGCTTGTGCACAGCCGCTTCGAGGCTGAGCGCCCCGCGCTCCCTGACCCAGTTGCCGAGGAGATCGGTGGGTAGCGGGGCGTCGCACAGCTGGCCGATGTGGGCCCCGGCGTCGGACAGGCCCAGGATGCAGCCGGGTTCGTTCAGCAACGCGGCGATGCCGTCCGCGTCGTCGTTGGCCACGATGGTCTTGACCCGCAGATCGGTCAGGTCCCGCTCGTCCGAGCTGAGGTCGAGAAGGACGTCGAAGGGGTCGGACCCGCCCCACTCGCCGGCGATCTCGGTGAGCCGCCTGCCTATCAGCTCGGGATGGGCACCCGACTCCATGATCTCCAGGGTGTCCCAGCGGGGCTGGGTGCGCTTGTTGGCCGTCCAGGCCTCCCGGGCCCGCCGCCGCCACGCCGGATCGGCGTAGGCGGCCCGGCGGTCAGCGACGGAACCGGACATCAACTGGGCGAACACCGGGTTCGAGTTGAGGTTGAACGGCTCCAGGAGGTTGACCGAGAACACCAGCGGGCGACACGAGACCTGGGGCCGTACGTCCACCCCCCGCGACCACCCTTCGCGGTGGATCTCCGCCGCCCGCAGGTGGGAGCCCGTGGGCGAGGTCAGCAGCGCGGTGAAGGTGATGGGCACGCCGATGTCGGGCTGGATCTGGTAGCAGTCCCGGAACGTCAGGCCGTCGCCCCCGTTGACCGCGATCACTCCCCTCCCGCTGCGGGCCACCGCGGAGGACAGAGCCACGATCTCCTCTTGGGGCGCCACCCGGCTGGGGATGGGCCGGCCGTCGGCCGCCAGGTGGTTGACGCCCATGCTGGTGGCGAAACCGGCCGCGCCGGCGTCCATGGCCTCCGCCACCAGACGTACCATTTCACCGAGTTCCTCGGGGGTGGCCGGCCGCTCGGCCGCTTCGGAGCCCATGACGTAGAGCCGCAGTGGCGTGTGGCCGATGTAGGTGGAGTAGTTGAGCACGGAGCCCCGGCGACGCACGGCGTCGAGGTACTCGGGGAACGACTCGAACTCCGCCCACGCCACCCCGGTGGCCAGGCAGGCGGGGTCCATGTCCTCCACCTTCTCCATGGTCCGCGTCAGGAAGTCCCGGTCGCCCGGCCTGGTCGGGGCCAGGCTGAAGCCGCAGTTACCGGCTACCACGGTGGTCACGCCGTGGAAACAGCTGGGGGTGAGGCCCGGGTCCCAGAACACCTGGGCGTCGTAGTGGGTGTGGACGTCCACGAAGCCGGGGGCCACCACACAACCATCGGCATCGATGCGGCGACCGCCGCTGAGGGATCGGCCGATCTCCACTATCCGGTCGCCTTCCACGGCCACGTCGGCGGCCACCCCCGGCTGCCCCGTGCCGTCGACGACCGTTCCCCCGGAAATGACGATGCGATCCACGGGTGTTTCTCCTCTCGTCCTGCCCGGATCTTGCCCCATCCGGCGGCTTGGAGGCAACTGACCGGACGGGCCGCCGGGCTGCTGGTTGTCCGCGCTCCCGGTCAGCCTCGAGCCGAGAAGTACGGATCGCGGCCGAGCTCCGCGAAGGCCTGCAGGCCGCCGCCCGTCAGGACCCAGGAACCGTTGGGCCCGGCGGCGTCGAAGTAGACCACGGCGGCGACCAGCGGGAACTGGGCGGGGAGGACGCGGCGGAGGCCCGCCAGGTACTGGGCCTGATCGACGGCCATGGCACCGGTCTCGGCGATCATCATCGGCTTTGCGTAGCCCCGGAAGGCGTCGTACCACCCGGAGAACACCGTGGTGAACCCGTCGGCGCCGAGATGGCGGTGGTCGTAGCCGTCCGCTCCGATCCAGTCGACGTACGCCGCCCCGGGGAAATAGGAGGTCATGCGCGCCACGTCGGCGGTGACACCCGGGCACCAGACGAACGCCACATTGGTCGCACCGGCCTCCCTGAACAGGTCGCGCACCCGCCGCCAGGCGGTCACGAACGCCTCCGGCCCCCCGCCGCCGTTGCACCTCAC
The DNA here is from genome assembly GCA_021827225.1 of Actinomycetes bacterium. The sequence goes on from JAKAXG010000312.1 coordinate 4,633, forward strand.
GCTCTCAGCCGTAGGCAGGTTCATCTCCCAGAACCATCGCAGGAACACCGGGTGCCCGAAGTCCCGCAGGGCGGTGGCGAAGCGGGAGATCAGCGCGTCGTATCTGCCCGACCCGACGGCAGACGTCGGGGCGCAGCCCCAGGACACCAACGGAATGGCACCTCTCTCAGCGATCTTCGCGAGGACGGTCAGCGGTGCCGGGCTCGCGAATGCGGTGTAGACGCTCAGGATGGCCGGGATCACACCGGTGAGCTGCGAGAGGGTGGAAGCCTGCTCCAACGCACTCGCCGACCGGTTCGTGGTGATCCCAGCCGGATTCACCCAGGTTCCCAGGTACACCATGGCCGTCGGTACCGCCGGGGGACCTGACGGCGCAACACCCAATGGCACGGTGGAGCCGGACGTGGGCCCGGCGGCTTTCCGCCCGGGAGCCGACGGCGCCGATCTGTGCGACCCCCCGGACGAGCAGGAGCAGGCCAGGAGCCCCACCGCCAAGGCGACCGCTGCGGCGCGGGTGTGATACATGCTCACGCGGTGGTCACATTGGCGAGGGATATGAGCGTCCTCTCCATCGCCATTCGGATGACGCCGTAGCACTCGCAGGCCGCTGACTCCAGGATTACCCGGTCCAGGATCTCGATTGTCCCGTAATGGGTGCTGATGGCGTCCGCCCTGGTGAGTACGCCCAGCGCCTCGGTCACGCTGGCTCTGCGGGTACCCAGCATCTGTGCCAGCAACCCGTGAGTGACACGGAACCGATCGGCTCCCACGCGGTCGCGGGTGACCAGCAGCCAACTGGCGCAGCGGTGCACGGTGTGATGCAAGCGGGAACAGGCCACGGCCTGACCGATCTGCGTCAGGAGGAGCGCCACATACCGGAGCCCGACAGCCCGGAGCTCGGGATTGCGCTGCAGCTCCTCGAGGAACTGTTCGGCCGGAATGGCGATGACCTCCCCCGCCACTTCGCAGGTACAGGCCGCGTTCGCCATGGAGTCCGTTCCGAGAAGAAGAGGCACGCCCGTCGTGCCGTCTTTTCCGATTACCGCCAAGCCGATCGTCGCCCCGTCCCGCAGAAGAGTGGTGAGCGAGAGAACCGCCGTTAAGGGGAAATGGACAGTCCGGACCCTATCGGATTGCTCGAAGAGGGTCTCCTGCGCCGAGAGACGAACGCGACGCCCGATGGCCATCACCGAAGCCAGGCTCCCGGTCAGATCGGAA
>JAKAXG010000313.1 GCA_021827225.1 Actinomycetes bacterium
TTCCGATTTGGAGCGCGAGCTGCAGCGGCTGGTCGAGCGGGCCCGGGCGCTGTTCGCCTCCCGCATGCGGGCGGTGCGCTACCAGGCCCGCTACCAGCCCGTCCTGCAGGCCATCCCGGTCCTCGGCGAGGTGGGCGTTCTGGCCCTGGGCGGCTGGATGGCCCTGCACCACCGGATCTCGATCGGCACCTTCCTGGCGTTCGCCACCTACCTGCTGCAGCTGGCCAGCCCGGCCCGCATGCTCGCCGGCCTGCTCATCGTCGGCCAGCAGGCCCGCGCCGGCGCCGAGCGGGTCTTCGACCTGCTCGCCTCGAACCCGGTGGTGGCCGACCGGCCGGACGCCCGGGCCCTACCGGCGGTGGCCGGGGCGGTGCGATTCACCTCCGTGCGCTTCGGTTACGCGGCCGACTCGCCGGTGCTCGACGGCTTCGACCTGGAAGTCGCCCCGGGAGAGACCGTCGCCCTGGTGGGAACCTCCGGATCCGGCAAGTCCACCGTGGCCCTGCTGGTACCCCGCTTCTACGACGTGCAGGACGGGTCGGTCACCGTGGACGGCATCGACGTCCGGGACCTCACCCTCGAGTCGCTCCGGCGGCGGATCGGCGTGGTGTTCGAGGAGAGCTTCCTGTTCTCCGACACCGTCCGGTCGAACATCGCCTACGCCCGCCCGGACGCCACCGACGCCGAGGTGGTGGCCGCCGCCCGCGCCGCCGAGGCGCACCGGTTCATCAGCGAGCTGCCCGACGGCTACGACACGGTGGTGGGGGAGCGGGGCCTGACCCTCTCCGGCGGCCAGCGCCAGCGCATCGCCCTGGCCCGGGCCCTGCTAAGCGACCCCCGCATCCTGGTGCTCGACGACGCCACCAGCGCGGTGGACGCCAAGGTGGAGGCCGACATCCAGGCCACGCTCCGCCGGGTGATGCAGGGTCGCACCACGCTGCTCGTCGCCCACCGCCGATCCACCCTGCGCCTGGCCGACCGCATCGCGGTGGTCGACGCCGGACGGGTGGTGGACCAGGGGACCCACGAGGAGCTCACCGCCCGCTGCGCCGTCTACCGGCGGCTCATCGGCGGCCCCGGCGACGACGCCGAGGGTCTGGGAGCGGCGCCGGCGGTGGACGGCCAGGTCGGCGGGATCACCCCCGCCCTCTGGCCGTACGAGCAGCTCGACGCCGCCGGCCCGGTCCTGGACGGCCGGCCGGCGGGCGGGCCCGGAGCGGGGGCCGGTATGGGCGGGCGGGGTGGCGGCCAGGGGTGGATGGGGGCGATCGGCCCCACGCCCGAGTTGCTGGAGCGGGTGGCCGCCCTGCCCCCCGCCGGCGACGAGCCGGGGGTCGAGGTGGACGCAGAGACCGCCGACGACACCTCCTTCTCCCTCCGGCGCTTCGTGCGGCCCTACCGCTGGGCGCTGGCCGCCGGGCTGGCGCTGGTCATCCTCGACTCGCTGGCCAGCCTGGCCGGGCCCATCCTCATCCGGCACGGACTGGACCGGGGCGTGGCCGCCCACTCGGAGAGCACGCTGTGGTGGACCTCGGCCGTCTTCTTGGTAATCGTGGTGGCCGACTGGGCCGACTCGGTGGCCCAGGTGCTGGTCACGGGCCGCACCGCCGAGCGGCTCCTGTTCGCCCTGCGGGTCCGGATCTGGGCCCACCTGCAGAGGTTGTCCATCGACTTCTACGAGCGGGAGATGGGCGGCCGGATCATGACCCGGATGACGACCGACGTCGACGCGTTGTCCAACCTCCTGCAGACCGGGCTGATCAACGCCATCGTGGCCCTGTTCACCATCGTCGGCGTGGGCATCGCCATGCTGGTGTGGAACGTCGAGCTGGCCCTGGCCGCCCTCTCCGTGGTCCTGCCACTGGCGGTCGCGACCGTGGTCTACCGGCGGCTGTCCGCCCGGGCCTACGAGAAGGCCCGGGAACGGATCGCCGTGGTCAACGCCAGCATGCAGGAGAGCCTCTCGGGGGTGCGCGAGTCGCAGGCGTTCCGCCGGGAGGACCGCAACCGCCGGGACTTCCGCCGGCTGGCCGGCGGCTATCTCGACGCCCGGCTGTCCGCCCAGCGGCTGGTGGCCACCTACTTCCCCTTCGTCGAGTTCCTCGCCGACATCTCGGCGGTGCTGGTGCTCGGCCTCGGCTCGGTGCTGATCGCCGGGCGGTCGCTGAGCGCCGGGGAACTGGTCGGCTTCCTGCTGTACCTGGACCTGTTCTTCGGGCCCATACAGCAGCTGTCGCAGACCTTCGACTCCTACCAGCAGGCCGGCGCCTCCATGGCCCAGATCAACGGCCTGATGGCCGTCCGCCCCCTGGTGGCCGGCCTGGTGGACCCCGAAGCGCCCGGACCGGTGGCGGGACGCATCGACTTCCGGGACGTCACCTTCGCCTACCCCTCAGCCGGGCCCGACCGCCCGGCCCTGCGGGGGGTCACCCTGTCCATCCCGCCGGGCCAGACCGTGGCCCTGGTCGGGGAGACCGGTGCCGGCAAGTCGACCGTGGTCAAGCTGCTGACCCGGTTCTACGACCCGGTCTCGGGATCGGTGGAGGTCGACGGGCGGGACCTGCGCCGGGTGGACCTGGCCGCCTACCGGCACCGGCTGGGATACGTGCCCCAGGAGGCGCACCTGTTCTCCGGGACCATCCGGGACAACATCGCCTACGGCCGCCCCGACGCCACCGACGCCGAGGTGGAGGCGGCGGCCCGGGCGGTCGGCGCCCACGACGTGATCGCCGGGCTCTCCGATGGCTACCTGCACCGGGTGACCGAGCGGGGCCGTTCCCTGTCGGTGGGCCAGCGCCAGCTGGTCGCCCTGGCCCGGGCCCAGCTGGTGGACCCGGCGATCCTGCTCCTCGACGAGGCCACGTCCAACCTGGACCTGGCCACCGAGGCCAAGGTGTCGGCAGCGATGGGGGTACTGGCGTCAGGGCGGACCACGGTGCTGATCGCCCACCGCCTGCAGACCGCCCGGGCCGCCGACCGGATCATCGTCATGGACGACGGTCGGGTGGCGGAGGACGGGACCCACGAGGACCTGCTCGGCACGGGCGGCCGGTACGCGCAGATGTGGCGGGCGTTCGCCGACACCGACACCGGCCTGGCCGACACCGGCCTGGCCGAGCCGGTCAGCCGGAGCTGGTCGTAGAGCCGCCGCTGGTCTGGCCGAGCCGGTCAGCCGGAGCTGGTCGTAGAGCCGCCGCTGCCGCCGCCGGTCTGGACGGGGGCCCCGGTCCAGACGGCCAGGCGGCCGTCCACGGTGCCGGCCAGGACGGGGGTCCGGCCGGCGAAGGCGACCAGGCACACGGCGGAGGAACCGGTGCCGAGCCAGGGTGGGGTGGCGGTGTCGACCTGCTGCCAGGTGGAGCCGCCGTCGGGGGAGAGCCACAGCGTCACCTGACCGCTCTCCAGGGTGGCGGCCGGGCCGGCTGCGGTCCGCAGCCGGGCGACGGCCAGCCAGTCCCTGCCGGCCAGGGCCAGGCTGGTGAGCGGGCCGGCCGAACCGGGGGTGAAGGCGGCGACGTCGGAGCGGGTCCAGCTGGCGCCGTTGCTGCTGCGCCAGACGGCGGGCACGCTCGCCCCGCCGGTGCCGGTGCTGGAGCCCCACGCCACCAGCCCGCCGCCGGCCGCCGAGCAGCCGGTCATGGTCTCGGTCCCACCGGCCGCCGGGCTGGGGCTCACCGTCGCCCGCTTCCAGGTGGTGGCGCCGGCGGGCGACACCCATGCCGCGGCGGTCCGCCCGGTGGGGCCGGTCCCGGAGCTGGCCGAGGCCGGCTGCGGGACCGAACCGACGGCTGCCAGCTCCGACGCCGGCGCGGTCGAGCCGGCGGGCCCGCACAGGCCGCCCACCGCCGGGACCGTCCCGGCCGGAGCGGCGGCGGTCGCCACGGGCAGCAACCCGGCAGGGGTCCAGGCCCGGCCGTCCGGGCTCGACCAGGCCTCCAGCCGGCCCGTGGAGGTCGTGCCCACGGCGGCCCAGCCGCTCGGTACCCGCCGCGCGAGAGCTCCGGGGGTGGGCAGGGAGGCCGGCGACCCGGTGCCGGCCGGAACGGCCGACCAGCTGGTCCCGTCGGCCGACGCCAGCGTTCGGACCGTCGTGGACGGCGACCCGATGGCCTGGGGATCTGTTGTCAGTTCCACTGTTAGAAGCAGCCGCCCGCCGGATACCCGCAGGGACACCGGCCGGGCGTAGGGCTGGACCGGTCCGAACACCCCCGGGTTGGCGGACGGCTGCGACCATCCGGCGGCGGTGTCAGTGAGGAGGTGCGCCTGCCCGGGGTCACCGTCGACCACCACGGTGGTGTTGATGGTGCCGGCGGCCACGGTGGCCCGCCAGCCGGTCGAGGCGGCGACCGCGGCCGGCAGCCCGACCGGGCTCCAGTGCAGCCCGTCGGTCGATCTCCACGCCGCCTGGCCGGTGGCCCCGCCACCGGCCGCCACCACCGCAGCCGAGCCGGCGAAGGTCGGCACCGCGGACACGGAGCGGACCGCCGACCCGCCAGCCTCACCGTAGACGCCGGCGCCGGCCGGGGTGGCCGGGCGAGGCGGCGAGCCGGGAAAATCGGTGGACGGCAGGCTCCAACTGGCACCGTCGGGCGACACCCACGAAGCCGGCACCCAGCCGGACCCCGGGTTGACGGCGCCGACGGCGACCAGACCGGTGCCGAGCGGAGCCAGCGAGTAGATCACCCGGCCACCCGGCCCGGCGAAGGAGTTGGCGGCGGTGCGGATGGCGTGCCAGTGCAGGCCGTCACTGGAGGACCACACGGCGGCGGCCGGCTTGGGACCGGCATCCACCGAGCCGGCGGCGTACACCACATCCCCCTCGGCCATCAGCGTCGACACCCGGGCGCCGGGAGTGGACGTCAGGGTCTTCTCGGCGGCGGGCTGCTCGCCGAAGCTCCGGCCGTCGGCCGTGGACCACAGGGCGAAGCGGCCGTCCACGGTGCCGGTGGCGAACATCCCCAGGGCGCCGGCCGCCACCAGCGACATGGAGGAGGGGCCGGCGGTGACCGGCACCGCAACCGGCGAGAACGCCGCCCCGGGGGACGGCGAGACCCAGGCGGCGGCCTGCTGGTTGGCGCCGGCCCCCACGGAGCCCACCACCACCGTCTGGCCCCGGTACTGGGCGGCGGCCCGCGCCGAGCTGGCCATCCCCCCGGCTGCGATGGGAGCGGCGGTCCAGCTCACCCCGTCCGGCGACGTCCAGACGGTGGCCGTCGGGACGCCCGCCGCCGACAGGCGGGTGCCCACGGCCATCCACGGCTGCGACACGGTGGGTGAGATCACCGCGGCCACGGTGGTGCCGGCCCCGCCGCCCATGTTCAGCGCCGCCGAGCCGGACCGCTCCCACGAGTAGGGGGAGGGGGGGTACTTGGGGGGTGGCTCGGTGGTCGAGGTGGGCGCCGGCACGGTCGTCGAGCGGGGCGAGGCCTGCGGGACCGGGCCGTGGCCGGCGGAGCTGCAGGACGCGCAGACGCACGCGACGGCCACGGCGACGACGATCGGGAACCGTCTCCGTGGCTTCGTCCGCGGCGCGGCGGTCGGCTGGTCGAGTGGTGGCGGGGTCAACTGCGGGTCGAGAACCCTAGCTCAGCGGTTGCTCAGCCGGAAGCCGTCGCCGTCGGGGCGGCGCTTCCACAGCTGCCACCACTTCCGGGACTCCCGGTCGCGTTCGATCTCCTCGACGATCTCGGGCCCCGCGGCGGTGACGATGGAGCTGGCTTCGGACAGGATGGCGGCGACGTCCTCGGCCGGCTCATCAGGTTCGGCTTCCACCTGGGGGCGGTTCAGCGACCCGACCACGAAGCTGCCGTCGATGATGTCGGGCTGGTACTT
>JAKAXG010000314.1 GCA_021827225.1 Actinomycetes bacterium
GGTCACCGCCGCTCCCGCGGCTATGAGGCCCAGATAGGCGATCGGGTTCGGGTAGTGGGGGTAGTGCAGGTGACGGTTCAGCCAGTCGTCCACCGTCGCGTAGACGTTGGTGGCGTTGATCTGCTGATAGAGCACCAGGCCCCACAGGAAGGCGATGCCCCAGGCCACGTCGACCCGCCGGCGCCGGGGGGCGACGACCGAAGTGAGTGGCTTCTGCAGATAGAGCCCGACGTTGCCCTCCGGGCAGGACTTGTAGCACTCGCTGCACAGCCCGCAGGCCAGGTTCGAATCGGCGCTGCCGGGCCAGGTGTACCACGGGCAGCCGTAGCCGCTGTCGCCGCCCCTCATGCAGTCCTTGGTCCGGCAGCTCAGACAGATCTCCCGGTCCCGGGTGCGGAAACCGGCCACCGAGCCCATGGATCCCACCGAGCCGATCAGGGTGGAGAGGGGGCACACGTACCGACAGAACGTCCGCCGTTCGAAGACCAGGAAGAAGATGAGGGCGCTTCCTACGATTCCCACCACCATCCACGACGTGTCCGAGGGAGTGCCGGGTCCGGCGATGTTGAAGAACTCCTCTATGTAGGTGAGCAGGAGGAATGAGACGACCGGGATCAGAAAGCCGAAGCGGGCCAGCTGCGGGGGGAACTTCAGCCCGAGCCCCAGAGCCTTCTGGGTGCGCTGCCACAGGGACCGGCGTTGGATCCATTCCGCGAAGCCGCCGAACGGGCACATCGAGCACCATGCCCGGCCGACCACCACCATCATGACGAACACCAGGCAGAACCACACGTACCAGGTGATGGCCGTGCCGAAGTTGAGCCCCGGGACGGCGGTGCCCAGCAGGCCCACGAAGATCACGGTCCAGAACACGATCTGGTTGGGCACGATCAGGAAGAACTGGAAGCGACGGCTCCTGACCAGCCTGGCCAGGCGCGGGGAGCGGGCCAGCACGTCCCACCCCCGGGGGGGATCGCTGGGCTCGAACCGCCGGTTCAGGCCCTCCCGCAGTACCGGCCTCAGTCTCACGGCGGCGGAAACCGGATCCACCCGCCCCGCCGTCTCCTCCCGGTCCAGCAGAGTCATCGAACCCTCCTCCGTAGGACTACGCAGTGAATGCACGTATACCGTAAGACCCTAGCGACTCCACGTCAAGTGGTTTACTATACGTATAGTGAATACGCAGATCGCTCCAGCGGCACCGGTGGTGACCACCGACAGCCGGTCCGGTCCCGTCCGCCTGGTGGTGGTCGACGACCACGCTCTGGTCAGGGAGGGTACGGCCCAGCTGCTGGATCAGGATCCCGGCATCGCCGTGGTGGGGCAGGCGGCCAGCGCCGAGGAGTCGATGGCCCTGGTGGGGGAGGTGCGCCCCGACGTGGCCCTGGTGGACGTCAACCTGCCCGGCCGGAGCGGCCTCGAGTTCGCCCGGTGGGCGTCTGCCCACCAGCCGGATCTGCGGGTCCTGATCCTCAGCGCCTACGACGACCGCGAGTTCGTCGACGAGGCCATCGCCGCCGGCGTGGGCGGCTACATGCTCAAGACCGCCTCCACCAACGAACTGTTGAAGGCGATCCGCGCCGTGGCGGACGGCATCTTCGTGCTGGATGGGGCGCTGTCCCGGCGCCTCGCCCGCCACGGGCCGACCCGGCCGTCCGGGCCGGCGGGGTCGCTCACCCAGCGGGAATCGGAGGTGCTGCAACTTCTGGTCGAAGGGATGTCCAACAAACAGATCGCCGGCCGGCTGGGCCTCGGGGTGAGGACCGTGGAGGGGTACGTGTCCAGTGTTCTCGGCAAGCTGGGGGCGGCGTCACGCACCGAAGCGGTCCTGCTGGCCCTGCAGCAGCAGCTGCTGATCCCCGAGCGGCATGGCTGACGACCCCGACCGCGTCGGGCTGGGAGCGGCCGTGCGCGGCGCCGTCCCCGCCGCTCTCCGTCCTCCGGTGCACGAACGACGCTTCTGGCTGATCCAGGTCACGGTGGTGGCGCTGGCCGGCGCCCACCTGCTGGCCGATCTGGAGCCGTGGGGCCGGGGAGGCGCCTTCCCGGCGGGCGTGCCGGTCGCTCTGCTGATCGTCCCCACCGGCTACGCCGCGCTGCGCTACGGGCTGGCCGGATCAGCGGCGACCGGGCTGTGGGCCGTGCTCCTGTGGCTTCCCGACCTGCTCCTACCCCACGACCAGGGTCATGCCGGGTCGGACCTGGTGGACCTGGCGCTGGTCGCGGCCGTCGCGGTGTTCGTGGGTCATCGCATCCAGGCGGAGCGGTCCGCCCACAGCCTGGTCGAGAAGGCCACCGCTCAGCGCCTGGCTCTCGAGGCCCGCTACCACCAGCTGTTCGACACCACGCACGTGCCCATCCTCCTCGTCGACCGAGACGGCGTCGTGCGAGACGCCAACCGGGCGGCCGGCGGGGTCTTCGGTGCCGGACTGGTGGGCCGGGACAGCTCCAGCCTGTTGGGCGGTGAACCGGCGCCGGCTCCGCCCGCCAGGCGCGTCGTCCGCCTGGCCGGAGGGCGGGAGTTCCGCCTGGCTGCCAGTCCGTTGCCGATGGGGACGGACCGGGCGGCCACCCAGGTGGTACTGGAGGACGTCACCGAGGAGCGACGTCGACGGGACAGCACCGCCCGTTACGCCGCCCTGGTGGTACGGGCGGAGGAGGACCAGCGGCGCCGGCTGGCCCGCGAGCTGCACGACGAGCCGCTGCAGCTGTTCCTGCACCTGGCCCGCACCCTCGAGCACCTGGCCGGCACCGCCGGGGTTCCGGCTCCGGTGGCCGACGGGCTGCGCCGGGCCCACGACCAGGCTCTGGATGCGGCCGGGCGGCTGCGGACGGTCGTCCGTGACCTGCGTCCGCCGGCTCTGGACAGGCTGGGCCTGATGGCTGCCCTGTCCGGACTCCTGGCGGAGGCCGAGGATCGCCAGCCCGGGCTCACCACCGAGCTGGAGGTGACCGGCAGCCCCGGCCGGCTGCCCGCCGACGTCGAGCTGGCCGCCTTCCGGGTGGCCCAGGAGGCGGTCCACAACGCCGTCAAACACGCCGGGGCCAGCCGGCTGGTCATGCGCGTCGGGTCAAACGGGGAGGAGCTCGTCGTGGAGGTCACCGACGACGGACGCGGCTTCGAACCGCCTGCGGGTGACGGCCCGGTGGACCACTTCGGATTGCTCGGCATGGCCGAGCGGGCCCACCTCCTGGGCGGGCAGGTCGACATATCGTCGGCCCCCGGTGCCGGTACCTCGGTCCAGGCCGCGTTCGGCCTCCACGGCCAGCCGCCGGCCGGTGGGCGGCGTCGAGGAGCGCTGGCGCCCGGCTTCTGATCGGTCAAGCACCCCGCCCGTACCGCCGATACGACCAGAGCAATGGCGGCCCCACCTGATCCTTCGCCGAGCGCGATCAGCCTGCACTACGACCGGGCGGTGCTGGCCGAGATGATCGAGCAGTCGCCGCACGCGGCGGTGATCCACTGCGACGGGACCGTCCGGTGGGTCAACCGGGCTGCTGCCGAGCTCTTCGAGCTCGAACCGGAGTCGGCCGTCGGGCGGAAACTGAGCGATTTCATCCCCGCGGAGTCAGCGAATCTCGTCGCCCGACGGGTGGCGGCCGTCCTCGAACGGGGCATGGCCCAGGCCGGTGAGGCGGCGTTGCGGACGTCCTCCGGGCGGCGGATCGTCGTGGAAACCCGCGCCGCCCGAACGACCTGGGAGGGGCGGCCGGCGGTGCACCTCGTGATACGGGACGTCACCTGCCGGCGGGCGGAGGCGGACCGGTCGGCTGGGTGACGGGCTGAGGGGCTGGGTTCAGGAGTCGAGCAGGTCCCAGGCCGCGCCTGTGATGGTGGCGGTGTCGATCCCGAAGTGGCGGTACAGGTCGCCCACGTCGCCGACCTGGCCGAAGTCGTCCACCCCCAGCGTGGTAACCGGCGTGGCGTTGACAGAACCGAGGAAGCCGAGGGTGTGGGGGTGACCGTCGAGGACGGCGACGATGGGCGCCGCCCGGTCGGCGGGGAACAGATCCTCGAGTACCCGCGGCGACGCCTCGCCGAAGCCGCTGCGGGCCCGCAGCGCCCGGAACACCAGGTCGGGGGAGGTGAGGCACACCACGTCGCATCCCGCCCCCAGACCGCTGAGCTCCTCCGCCGCGGCCAGCACCTCCGGCATCACCGCGCCGACGCCGACGAGGGTGACACGCGGCGTCGCCGGGGCGGTCCGCAGCCGGTATCCCCCGGCCAGGACCTGCCGGCGCCGGTCCTCGCGCTCCTCGGGGCGCTCGGGCACCGCGGCGAGAGTCTGGTCGATGGGCCTGGTGGAGAGACGGAAGTAGCTCGACGTGCCCCCGGGCCGTCCCAGGGCGCCGAGGGCGGCCAGCATGGTCCACTCGAAATCCTGGGCGAAGGCCGGCTCCCATGCGATGCACCCCGGCTGCTCGAGGCCGATGGACGGGGTGATGACCGACTGGTGAGCCCCGCCTTCGGGGGCGAGGGTGACCCCGGATGGGGTGCCCACCAGGATGGACTGGCCGCCGGCGTAGATGCCGAACGACCACGGCTCCAGTGCCCGGCCGACGAAGGGGTCGTACACGGTGCCGATGGGGAACAGCGGTTGTCCCTCCCGCGACCAGGTGGCGCCCAGTTCCGACAGCAGCCCGACCAGGTTGCCCTCGGCGATACCCAGCTCGACGTGCTGGCCCCGTTCGCTCTCGACCCAGCGCACGAGCGTCTCTTTGTCATCGGCGAACCAGTCGAGACGCTCGAGGGTGTTCCAGATCCCCACCTTGTTGATCCACCCGCCCAGGTTGGTGGAGGAGGCGACGTCCGGGCTGACCGTCACGATCCGCTCCGCCACCGCCGGTGCCTCCCGCGAGATCTCGAGCAGGAAACGCCCGAGGGTCTGCTGGGTCGATTCGGTCGTGCGGTGGGACCGGCGCAGATCAGCGGGGACGGCCACCTCCGGGACGGCGCCCGGCGGCTCGCGGCGCAGCCGGTCCGCAGCCGCCGCGCACAGCGCCCCCTCGGGCCCGTCCGGGGCGAAGCTCCGCCAGGGGTCGTCGGGGTCGGCGTCCAGGCTGCGGGCCAGGGTCCGCCACTGCTCGGGCGTCAACAGGGCCGAGTGGTTGCCGGGGTGGCCTTCGGTGGGGAGACTCCACGCTTTCAGGGTGTAGGCGTAGATGACCGAGGGCCGGTCGGTGACCCGGTCGGCTGCCGCGAAGGCGTCGATGAGATCGCCCAGGTCGTGGCCGCCGAGGTCGCGGAAGGCGGCCGCCACGCCGGCGTCGTCGACATCGGTCAGCACCCTCCGGATCGGGTCCCGTTCCGGGCCGTCACCGGCCAGGGCGACTCGCAGATCGGCGGCCGGAAGGCGCAGCAGGCGCTGGTACTCCTCGTTGGGCATGAGATCGATCCGCCGTCGCAGCACCTCTCCGTCCTCGCGGCCGAACAGCTCCCGCAGCCTGGACCCGTACTTGACCGTCACCGAATGCCACCCCGCCGCTTCGAACATGGCGCCGATGCGTCCGGCGGCGATGTCCGGCACCACCCGGTCGAGGGACTGGCGGTTCAGGTCGACGATCCACAGCACCTCGCCGAGCCTCGGGACCATGGGGTCGACCAGCGCCTCCCATATCGCTCCCTCGTCGAGCTCCGCGTCCCCGACCAGAGCAACGTGACGACCCGACGGCGGCGCCGGAAAGCGGTCGGATACGTAGCGCTGAGCCAGCGCGCTCCAGATCGACGCGGTGGCGCCGATGCCGACCGAGCCCGTCGAGAAGTCGACCGGGTCGGGGTCCTTGGTCCGGCTGGGATAGCTCTGAAGCCCGCCGTAGGCCCGCAGCTCGGTC
>JAKAXG010000315.1 GCA_021827225.1 Actinomycetes bacterium
CGACCCGGCCAACCCCTTCGGGGCGGCCCTGCCCTGGCCGGTCCGGGGGCCGGCCCGGCTGGCCGGCGCGTTCGTGGTCCTCGTCGACGGGGTGGCCAGCCTCTTCGTCGAGAGAGGCGGGCGGGGGCTCACCGCTCTACGGGAGATGGACGGCTCGTGGGAGCAGGCTGCGGCGGAGGCCCTGGCCTCGGCGGTGACCGCCGGTCGGTGGCGCCGGTTGCAGCTGCAGCGATGCCCCGAGGAGCTGGCCCCGGCCCTCGAGGCGGTCGGGTTCGTCCCCGGGCCCAAGGGGCTGGTCCGCTACGCCTGACCGGGCCGCCGGTCCCGCCCCCGCCTGATCGGCCGCCGGGCCGGGTAGCCTCTGCGGCCGTGCCCGAACGGCGGTCAGGTCTGGGTCGGCGGCTTCTGGTGGACATGGCCCCGCTGAAACATTCGCGGGACTTCCGCCTGCTGTTCTCCGGCCAGCTGGTCTCCACGCTGGGCACGCAGCTGACCGCCGTGGCCGTGCCGTACCAGGTCTACCGGATCACCCACTCCTCGCTGGACGTGGGGCTGGTCAGCCTGGCCCAGCTGGTGCCGCTGCTGGTGTTCTCCATGGCCGGCGGGGTTCTGGCCGACACCCACGACCGGCGCCGGTTGCTCATGGCGACCGAGTTGCTCCTGGCCCTGACCAGCACCGGCCTGGCGGTCAACGGGGGCATGGGGCACCCGGCGCTGTGGCCGCTGTTCGTCTTCACCGCCGCCTCCGGGGCTCTGGCCGGGCTGGACCGCCCGGCCTTCAACGCCGCCATCCCCCGGCTGGTGCCGACCGGGGACCTGGCCGCCGCGTACGCCCTCTGGCAGGTCCAGTTCCAGGTGGGGATCGTGGTGGGCCCGGCCGTGGCCGGGCTGATCCTGGCCGGGGGAGGGGTGGCGGCGGTGTACTGGCTGGACGTCGCCAGCTTCGTGGTGTCCTTCGTGTCGGTGGCCCTGCAGCGCTCGCAGCGGCCGGAGGGGGCGGCCCGGCCGGGGTGGCGGTCCGTCGGCGAGGGCTTCTCCTACCTGAAGGGGCGCCAGATCATCCAGGGGGTGTACCTGCTCGACATCGACGCCATGGTCTTCGGCATGCCCCGGGCCCTGTTCCCGGCGCTCGGCCTCAACTTCTTCCACGGCGGCGCCCGGGCCGTCGGTTTCCTCTACGCCGCACCCGGCGCCGGGGCCCTCGTCGGGGCCCTGACCACCGGCTGGGTGAAGGTGGTGCGCCGCCAGGGCCTGGCCGTGATCATCGCCGTGGTCCTGTGGGGGGCGGCCATCACCGTGTTCGGCCTGGTGGACGTCCTGTGGGTGGCGCTGGTGCTGCTGGCTCTGGCCGGGTGGGCGGACGTGGTCTCGGCGGTGTTCCGCAACACCATCCTCCAGACGGCGGTGCCCGACAGCCTGCGGGGCCGCCTGTCAGCCATCCAGATCGCAGTGGTGCAGGGCGGCCCCCGCCTGGGGGACCTGGAGTCGGGGTCGGTGGCCGACGCCTTCGGGTCCACCTTCTCGGTGGTGTCGGGCGGGGTGGCCTGCATGGTGGGGGCGGTGCTGCTGTCGATGCTCCTGCCGGGGTTCCGCCGTCAGGAGGACCGGGCCCCGCAGCCTGCCGCCGAGGCGGCGGGCTAGCGGCTCACACCGGGTCCAGCACCCGGGGGGTGGGACCGGCCGGGGCCTGACCCGCCGGCTCGTCCTGGGTGACCCGCTGGAGCCGCTTCTTGCGCCGCAGGAACGGCAGCTCCACGTACCGGTACGACGCCGCCCCGGCGGCGATGGACACCGCGATGATCATGGCGTTGTAGGGGTACAGCCCGAGCTGGGCCATGCCCCGACCGTTCAACATGATCTCTATGGCGGTCAGCCACAGGTAGATGCCGTAGGACCGCTTGCCGACCCACACCAGGGGCCGCATCCGCAGGAAGTGGCCTATCACCGGCACCGGCCGGGTCACCAGGTTGGCCAGGATGATCGCCCCGCACACGCAGGCCGCCGGTATGGCGAACCACAGCCCGGCGGGCGACACGAAGAAGCTGAAGCGCATCATGAGCAGCCACAGCGCCGCGATGGCGGCCACCGTGGCCCCGGCCAGCAGGCGAGCCGCCCGGCGACCGAGCGGCGCCCGGTGTCGCGACACCAGCCACAGCGCCACCGCGCAGCCGACGATGAAGGCGTCGGAGTGGGTGTCGGTGCCGTAGTAGACCCGCCGGATGGGCCAGCCGTGGCGCAGCACCAGGTATCGGTAGACGTCCTCCACGACCGCCGCGCCGACCAGGAGGGCGGCGATGGTCCGGTAGTTGCGCAGCCGGCGGCACAGCAGGATCAGCACGACGGGCCAGATGAGGTAGAACTGCTCCTCGACCGACAGCGACCAGGTGTGGCCCAGGGCCCCCAGGGGATGGATGCTGGCGTAGAACGCCCCGTTCCAGTTGCCGACGTAGAAGAGCACCCACGGCAGCGCCAGCAGCGTCGGGTGCGACCAGGGGTTGTGGCGCATCAGCTCGGCCAGGCCGCCCACCACGACCAGCAGCACCGCCAGGGCCGGGAACAGCCGCAGCGCCCTGCGACCGTAGAACGCCTTCAGGCTGATCCGGCCCCGCTCCTCCCGCTCGGTCACGAGCAGGGAGGTGATGAGGAATCCTGACACCAGGAAGAACATGTCCACCGACAGGTAACCGCCGCTCGGTCGCAACGGGTTCCAGGACGGGGTGAAGGGCGAGAACAGGTGGTACAGGGCCACCACGAACAGCATCAACGCCCGCACCCCGTCCAGCTCGGTCCACTTGCGGTCCCGGTCGGGTAGAGCCTGGCGGGCCACGGCCTTCAGGCGGGCCCCCAGCCGGATCGGCTCCCGGTGGCCGGCCAGGTGGTCCACCGCGGCGACGAGCGCAGCGCCGGTCGCGGCGGTGGCCACCACGAACAGCAGGTCCAGCGCCGCCCCGGGCAGCGGCGGCGACCATCCCCCGGGCACCTTCTGGAGGGGGGACAGCGGACCCCCGCTGCCCACCAGGTAGCGGTGCAGGCACCACACGAAGGCCACGACCTGGCCGGCTCCGGCGCCCCACACCACCACCCGGGCCATCCGCCGGTCCTCGGGCGACCGGCGCCCGCCCAGGATCGCTCCGGCCAGAAGCGGCAGCCCCATGTAGAGCGGCAGGAAGTAGCGGCCGAAACCGATGAAGCCGTGGGTCCGGGCCCCGGCGGTGACTATGGCGGTGGGCAGCACCAGGGCGGCCACGCCCATCGCCACCAGCATCCGGCGCTCCTCCCGACCCTCCAGGCGGGCCCACGCGGTGACGGCCAGCAGCCCCACCAGGGCCACCCAGACGATCACCACCAGCTGCGGCACCGGCACCGCCAGGCCGAACACGCCGACGGCCTGCTGCACGTACCCGGTGGCCTGGCCCACCGCATCGTGGAGCAGGGTCAGGGTCGACGTGCCCCTTGCCGGCAGCGGCCCGTCGAGGGTCCGCAGGGCGTGCTCGGCCAGCGTCCACCCGGTGGTGCCGGCGGCGGCCGCCACCAGCGCCGCGGCGACCGCCCTGACGTCCCAGCGGGCTGCCAGGCGGCGCAAAGCCGGCTTACTCCACCAGGCCGGCGACACCACGATCAGGGCGGTGAGGGTCCACACCGGCGATATGGGGCGGGCCACGGTGAGAAGGACGCCGGCGACGGCGATGCCGGCCAGCAGCGGCCGGGGCGGGTCGGACCGGTACCGGGTGGCCATGACCACCAGCCCGCTCCAGAAGGCCAGCGCCGCGGCCACCTCCAGGGAGCTGGGGTTGACGACAGCAGACAGGTACAGCGCCTCCGGGGTCACCGCCAGCAGGACCGCCGCCAGGGGCAGCGGGGAGCGGACCCGCACCAGAGCGACGGTCACGGCGAAGGCGATCAGCGCGTCGATGAGCAGGGCGCTCACCAGCCGCACCAGGTAGAAGCCCACCGGGGCTCTGAACAGCAGCGTGGGCCACCCGACCAGGGCGTAGTACACCGGCGGGTAGCGCCCCACGTAGATGGCCGCGCTCACCGGGCGGGTGGAGGCCGGGAAGCGGCCCTCGCAGCCGGCCGGGATCCGCTGGTCGAAGGCGTAGCACAGCGGGGCGGCCAGGGCCGCTCCGTAGTCCGCCGGCACCCGGGCCACCACGTCGAGGGGGGCCCGCCCGGGGGCGTTCGGGTCCACGATCTGGCCCCGCACGACCGTGGCCGCCCGCACGATGTGCTCGTTCTCGTCGGGCGAGGCGCCGAGGGGGGTGGCCAGGCTCCACAGCGTGCTGAACACCACCAGGACGCCCAGCACCCAGGCGAAGCACCGCCTGGCGTCGAGACCCGTATTGTTCTCTTCGGAGACCGTGAGTGCCACCCCTGCCCCGGATCGCATGCGAGGATTGATGAGAAGGTACTTATCCTCGCACAACGCCGGATCCTCCCCAGCCGGAAATCCGCGTCGAAACCGGACCGGGCGGCGCTTGGGTACAGTCCCGGGCCGTGTTCGTGATCGAGCCGGCGGCCTCCGCCACGCCAGAAGTGGTCGACGCCATCGCCGGGCTGCTGCCCCTCCTGTCCAAGTCCGCGCCGGCCCCGACGGCCGAGGAGTTGGCCGAGATCATCGCCTCGCCGGCCACCACGCTCCTTCTGGCCCGCGACCCCGAGGACGGGCGCATCGTGGGCACCCTGACGCTGGCCATGTTCCGGACCCCGACCGGGGTGCGGGCGTGGATCGAGGACGTGATCGTCTCGGAGGAGGTGCGGGGGCGGGGCTGCGGCGAGGAGCTGACCCGGGCCGCCCTCGACACCGCCCGCCGGGCCGGGTCGCGCACCGTGGAGCTGACCTCCCGGCCTTCACGCCAGGCGGCCAACCGGCTGTACCAGCGGATCGGCTTCAAGGCCCGGGAGACCAACGTCTACCGCTACGACCAGCCCTGAGTCCGGCTCAGGGAGCGGCCCGGCCCTCGGCCACGGCCCGGGTCTGGCGCGCCGCCCGGCGGGCCTCCCCGAGCGGGGCCGGGGTGCGGGCCCCCTCACCCGAGCACCCGAGCACCACCTCGGCCGCCACCTCGGCGCTGGTGCGCCAGCCGGCGTGGGCGACCACCGGCCGGGCCTTGCTGCGGGTACAGACCCAGTAGCCGACGACCTGACCGCCGGCCACCACCGGTGAGGTAGCTCCCCGCCGCAGCTCCGGCGGGGGGCCCACCGCGACCAGCGGGCGGTGGGTGACCCCGACCGTCGGCAGGCCCAGGACCGCCCCCAGGTGCAGGGCCAGGCCGGCCCGGCGGGGATGGTCCCGGCCGGTGGCGTCGACGAGCAGGACGTCGGGGGGGACCGCCAGGGCCCGTACCGCAGCCTCGAGCAGGGGCCCCTCCCTCAGCGCCAGCAGCCCCGGCCGGTAGCGGTCACCGGTCGCGCCCGGGACCACCGCCTGGTCCTCCACGTCGGCGGCCCGCCGGGAGCCGGGATGCACCGGGATCCGGCCGGGCCGGCGGGTACCGCCGGGTGAGCTCCGCCAGGTGACGGCCGCGGCCCACGCCCGGTCGCCGGCCTGGCCCGGGCCCTGCTCCCCCCGGGCGTAGGCGACGAAGCACCCGCCGATCAGACCGTGTCCGGGCGGCCGCCACGGCGGGGCGGTGTCGGCGGCCCGGGCCAGCCTCTCCTGCTCGGCCACCAGTTCCCCCGGCGTGGACGGCCAGGTCGCGTCAGGTGCAGGCAATCGGTGCCGACGCTACCCCCGCTCGGCAAGGATGAGCGCCTGGCGCGGAGGGGTCGCCTCTTTTCCCCCCTCCGGTCGGACCATCGAGAGCCGGGTAGCC
>JAKAXG010000316.1 GCA_021827225.1 Actinomycetes bacterium
GCATCGCCGCGCTCATGTGCCTGAAACCGCTGGTCACGGCCATGTCGTGGGGCAGCGGCGCCAGCGGCGGGATGTTCACCCCCACGACGTCGTACGGGGCGCTGGTCGGGGCGCTGCTCGGGCACCTCTGGTCGCTGGTGTGGCCCGGGTCCCCGGCGGGGGCCTACGCCCTGGTGGGTGCCACCGCTGTCCTGGCGGCCGCCATGGCCGCCCCGCTGTCGGCGGTGGTGCTGATGATCGAGCTCACCCGCCACCTCCCGTCGCTGATCGTGCCGGTGCTGCTGGCCGTCGGCGGCGCCACCGTCACCGCCCGCCTGGCCGGCGGCGGGTCCATCTACTCGGTGCGCCTGCCGCTGGACGAGCCGGCCAGCCGGTGGGCCGGCTCGGGCAGGTGGCCCGCCGGCCGGACCTCGGGTCGATGAGACGCACCGGCCGCCGGTCGCGGCGGGTGACGGCGGCTCTCGGGGTGGTCGCCGCCCTGGCCATCGGAGCCGCCGCCTGCGGGTCCTCCGCCGGGACGGGCCACGCGACCGCGAGCCGGGCCGCCGGGGATGTGCAGGCGGTGGGGGCGCTGCCGGCGTCGGCCGCCGACCTGGTCCGGTCTGACCTTCCCGGCTACCGGAGCGGGCCGCCCGACCCGGGCATCTGGACCCCCGTCGAGGCGGGCCCGGTGGCCCGCTGCCTCGGGTACGGCACGGCGAGGCCGGTGCGGCAGGTGCCGTCCCCGATGTTCTCCCCGGCCAGCGACCTGGTCACCCAGCAGGTGGCATCCGACGTGGCGGTGTTCCCCAGCGTCTCCCAGGCGAGGCGGGTCGAGCACGCCCTCGCCGGCAGCGCGGCGGCGCAGTGCATCCAGGGAGCGCTCCGCCGCGCACTCCAGCCGGAAGCGGCCGCCGGGGGCCTCCGGCTCGAGGCTGCGGTCGAGACCACTTCGTTGCCGATGGCACCCGCAGGGGCCAGGGACTGGTTCGCCTACCGGCTCGCTCTGACAGCAGCACCGTCAGATCCGCGGGAGCATTCTTTTTCCGTCTATGACGACCTGATGGGGTTCAGGGTGAAACAGGACCTGGTCGAGATGAACGCCTACAGCGCCCGCCAGCTGTTTCCGGCCTCGAGGGAGAAAGCCCTGCTGGACCTGCTGTACCGCCGGGCCCTGCGGCTGTGACGTTCAGCTGTCACGGCGGATGGCGACGATGGCGATGTCGTCGCCGGAGCCGGCAGGAACCAGCGAGCCGAGGAGGTGGTCCAGCAGCCCATCGAGGGGCAGGTCGACCTCGGCGGCCAGGCACAGCCGGTCCGTGGCTGGCCTCACAACGCCGCCGAAGAGACGGACGAATCTAGGCCGCCCGGAGATGAGGCAGGTCCGCGGGAGGGACGGAGAACGTGGCCGGCGTCAACAACCCTCCGCGGTCCGGGGTGTGGAGGGCCGGTACGTGGGTAGCGGATCTACAACGAACCTGGAGGGAGCATGCAATGAGCGACGTGTTCGAGATCCTGAAGGCCGATCACCAAGAGGTGGAGTCCATGCTGGCCCAGCTGGTGGCCGGCAACGCCGATGCGGCCGAAGTGGGCGAGAAGCTGGTGATGGAGGAGTCCCGCCACGAGGCGGCCGAGGAGATGTACTTCTGGCCGGCCGTCAAGGAGAAGGTGCCAGGCGGCGAGAAGCTGGTGGAGGTGGCCCTCGAGCAGGAGAACGAGGGCAAGCAGGTCCTCGACCAGTTGCGCAAGGCGGAGTCCCGCTCGCCGGAGTTCAACCAGCTGGTCGCCAAGTTCGCTTCGGCCGGGCGGGCCCACATCGCCTACGAGGAGACCGAGGTGTGGCCGAAGCTGCAGGCCGCGCTCAGCGCCGACGAGCGCAACGAGCTCGGCGACAAGATCGAAAAGGCCAAGAAGGCCGGCCCCACGCGGCCCCATCCCAACGCCCCCGACAATCCCGAGGCCCTGAAGACGGTGGGTACGGCCACCGCCATGGCCGACAAGGTGGCGGACAAGATCACCGGCCGGGGTCACTAGAGAACCAGCCGGCCCGGTTCTCCCCTGGCGGTCCCCCGCTGCCCCCGGCGGGTGTGACAGCGATCGCGGGGGCTAGCGGGAGGAGGACCGGGCCGGGTGGTGGGGTTCCGTGTCGGGTGGGCCGGGATGCCCGCCGCCGTCGGAGGGCGGCAGGCGGCGGAACTGCCGCACGGTCCGGGTGATGGTCACGGCGGCGACGACGATCACCAGGATCACCAGAAGGGTGCCGATACCGATCCGGTCCAGGTTGTGGACGTGGATGCCGGTGGCGATCCCGGAGCTCATGAGGGCCGGATCGGCCAACCCGGCGATCCCGGCCGCCACGAAGAGCGCCCCGCCGAGCAGGAGCGTCCACCCGGCTCCTTCCTGGGCGACCCGCTGGGCCAGCCGTTCGGGCAGGCGCTGGTGGCGTATCAGGGAACCTATGACCGCCCCTGCCCCGGCCAGCACGGCGGTGGTGCCGAGGCCGAACGCCGCTCCCGGCACCCAGCCGAGGGCGGCGGAGGGCATGGCCGGGGCCAGGACGGTCGCCATGATGAGGGCGAACGCCCCGAGCCCCCACCCGGCCAGGAACCCGTGGACGGCGGCCATGGCCGGGGTGGGGACCCGGTCGGCCCACTCGGCCGTCCGGGCGTGGCTGGGGCGGTGGCAGCTGCCTATCCGCGGGGGCCACAGGTGCAGGTGCAGGGCGCAGCGCAGGCGCAGCACGTAGAAGGCGGCGGCCGCCATCACGGCACCGACGACGACGTAGATGACGGCGTTGTAGGTGGCGTTGTCAGCGACGTGGATCAACCCCAGGTAGGCCAGTTCGGACAGCAGGGCCCTCTGGATGGTGAACGACAGGGAGAAGGCCAGGGCGGACCGCATCCCCTTGCGGGCCGAGAAGGAGCCGACGGCGTAGGAGAAGGTGATGGGCCAGGTGTGCTCATCCGGCGTGACGCCGTGGACCACTCCCAGCACGAAGGCGGTCAGGATCACCATCCCGATCGACAGGCCGTGGTGGGGGCTCCACAGGTTGAGGGCGAGAAGGCTGTTCATGGCTCGCCTTGGGCAACCGGCGGCGGCGACAGCGGATTCCCCCGCAAAGGACCGGATCGGCGCCGGGCGGTGATGTTGTGACATCCGGCCCGGGAGAACCGGGCGGCGGTGTCAGGGTTCGATGGCCCCCTTCAGGGCAGCCAGCCGGTCACGGTCCAGCGAGTACCACACCCACTTGCCCCGCCGGTCGCCGTGGACCAGCCCCGCCTCCCCCAGGATCTTCAGATGGTGCGAGATGGTCCCCTGGCTCTTGCCCAGGGGCGCCACGAAGTCGCACACGCAGATCTCCCCGGCGGGGGCCGCGGCGAGCATGGAGAGGAGGCGCAGGCGGACCGGGTCACCGAGGGCGCTGAAGCCCCGGGCCAGCCCCGCGGCGGCGTCGACGCCCAGGGGTGCTTCGAGCACCGACGGGCAGCACTCGGCCGCATCGGCCGCCGCCATCGCCACACCCCGTCTGACCACCGCACCATCTCCCATTGACAAATATGATTGGATCGACCAACATCGAAGCATCGATATTCATCGATGCTACCAGGAGGTGCGATGTCCCGAGTGCAGCTGGCCCTCAACGTGGCCGACATCGACCGGGCGGTGGAGTTCTACTCCAAGCTGTTCGGCGCCCAGCCGGCCAAGCGCCGGCCCGGCTACGCCAACTTCGCCATCACCGAACCCCCGCTGAAGCTGGTGCTGATCGAGGACCCCGGCCGTACGCCCGGCACGCTCAACCATCTGGGAGTGGAGGTGGCGACCACAGAGGAGGTGGCCGCAGCCCAGGCCCGCCTGGCCGGTGAGGGCCTGGCCACCACCGTCGAGGAGCAGACCACCTGCTGCTACGCCGTCCAGGACAAGGTGTGGGTGGACGACCCCGACGGCGCCCCGTGGGAGGTCTACACGGTTCTGGCCGACGCTCCCGCCGATACCGGGGTGGGCTGCAACCCCGAGCCGGTCCTCCTCTCCGCCACCAGGAGGAGCGGGTGCTGCTGAACGCCCCCCGATGAGCGACGTCGTGAAGGAGAGGCCGGCGCCGGGCAGCCCGCCCGAGGCGCCGGTCATCGCCCGCCTGTCGTTCGTGGACCGGTTCCTACCGGTGTGGATCATCGCCGCCATGGGTGCCGGCATCGGGCTGGGGCGGGCGGTTCCCAGCCTCAACCGGCACCTCAACTCCATCCAGGTCACCTCCGGCACGTCGCTGCCGATCTTCGTCGGCCTGCTGGTGATGATGTACCCGGTCCTGGCCAAGGTGCGCTACGGCCAGGTGGGGGCGGTCACCCGGGACCGGCGGATGCTGGTGTCGTCCCTGGTGCTCAACTGGCTGGTGGGGCCGGCGGTCATGTTCACCCTGGCCTGGCTGATGCTGCCCGATCAGCCCACCTACCGGACCGGGCTGATCATCGTCGGGCTGGCCCGCTGCATCGCCATGGTCCTGATCTGGAACGACCTGTCGTGCGGCGACCGGGAGGCGGCGGCGGTGCTGGTGGCGCTCAACTCCCTGTTCCAGATCCTGATGTTCTCCGTCCTCGGGTACTTCTACCTGAAGGTCCTGCCCGGCTGGCTGGGGCTGTCCACCGTCGGGCTGCACCTGTCCATCGGCCGCATCGCCCAGACGGTGGCGATCTTCCTGGGCGTCCCGCTGGTAGCCGGCTTCCTCACCCGCACCATCGGGGAGCGCGCCCGGGGCCGGGACTGGTACGAGCAGAGGCTTCTCCCCCGGCTCGGGCCGTTCGCCCTCTACGGCCTGCTGTACACCATCGTCATCCTCTTCGCCCTCCAGGGCCACACCATCACCACCCATCCCGGCGACGTGGCCCGCATCGCGCTACCGCTGCTCGCCTACTTCGCCATCATGTGGTTCGGGTCGTTCCTCCTCGGCCGGCGCATAGGTCTCGGCTACGAGCGGACCGCCACCCTGGCCTTCACCGCGGCGGGGAACAACTTCGAACTGGCCATCGCCGTGGCCATCGGGGTCTTCGGCGTCACCAGCGGGCAGGCCCTGGCCGGGGTCGTCGGCCCGCTCATCGAGGTCCCGGTGCTGGTGGCGCTGGTCTACGTGGCCCTGTGGGCCCGGAAGCGCTTCTACCCCGAGCAGGTGTCGCGGTGACCGCCAGGCCGGTGGTGCTGTTCCTCTGCATCCACAACTCCGGCCGCAGCCTGGCCGCCCGGGTCCTGCTCGACCATCACGCCGAGGGCCGGGTCGAGGTCCGCTCCGCCGGCTCGGAGCCCGGCGACCGGCTGAACCCGTCCGTGGTCGCGCTGCTCGAGGAGCGGGGTCTCGACACCTCGAGGGAGTTCCCCAAGCCCCTCACCGACCACGACGCCCGGGCCGCTGATGTCGTGGTCACCATGGGCTGCGGCGACACCTGCCCCTATTATCCCGGCAAGCGCTACCTGGACTGGGACCTGGCCGACCCGGCGGGCCTCCCGGTGGAGCAGGTCCGCCCCATCGTCGACGAGATCGACCGGCGGGTCCGGGCCCTGCTGGCCGAGCTCACGGGCAGCTCGCCGGCCGCTACGGGATGAACCGGCCGGTCCGGATCTAGACAGGGTCGCGCCATAGGGGGCGCAATTCTGCGACCCTGTTTAGATGACCGGGCCCGGCCGGCGGGGTCGGGTCGCGAGCACCGCGGCGGCTGCCCGCCGGCCCTGGGCCATGGCCTCCACCACCGTGGAGGGACCGGTCAGCGCGTCGCCGATCGCCCACAGCCGATCGGTGACCGGCCGGGCGGCGGCGCCCAGGCCGACCTCGCGCCCCAGCGCC
>JAKAXG010000317.1 GCA_021827225.1 Actinomycetes bacterium
CGTCCGCCTGGCCGGCGATCATCGCCGCGGTGGCCTCGGCCAGGTCGGCGGACGCGGCCGGTCCCGTGACCGGGGAGCTCTCCAGCAGGACCTGGTGGGCCAGCACCTGGAGGGCGTCGCCGGCGACGATGGCCGGGCCCACGCCGTACACCGACCAGACCGTCGGCCGGTGGTGGCGCTCGGTGTCGGTGTCGATGATGTCGTCGTGGATGAGCGAGAAGTTGTGGACCAGCTCCACGGCCACCCCGCCGGGCACGCCCACCTCGGGTTCCGCCCAGGCCGCCTCGGCGCCGAGGATGGCCAGCGTGGGCCGGATACCCTTGCCCCCGGGGGCCTCCACCGGGTTACCGGCGGTGTCGATCCAGCCCATGTGGTAGGCGGCGATGTGGCGGATCTCCGGGGCCAGTCGGTCGATGGCGCCGGTGAGAGCCGGATGGATTGCCCGACGGGAACGGGCCAGTACGTCGGAGACTCCGATGGTCGGGGTCACGCCACCTCCTGGGGTGCGGGGGAAGAATCGGATCGGGCGGGGCCGGCCCTCTCCGCAAGCTGACGGGAACGGTCCAGGGTCCCGGTGAGGGCCCGGGCGGCGGACCAACCGCTTCGGACGGCCCCCTCCATGGTCGCCGGCCATCCGGTCGAGGTCCACGCCCCGGCGAGGACCAGACCGGGTGCCGACGTCAGGGCCGGGGGTCTGATGGCGTTGCTGCCGGGGGCAGCACGGAACGTCGCCCGTCTTTCCTTGGTCACTAACGAATCGACAAGGCGGGCCTCCCGGGCTGCCGGCAACAGACGCTCGACCTCCTGCGCGGTGGATGCCACGATGGCCTCGGGGCGCATGCCGAGCAGGTCGTCAGCGGCCGACAGGGAAACAGCCAGGTACTGGCGGCCGCCTACTTGAGTTCCCCGATCCGGGCTGCTCAAACCTGACGACCCGCTGCGGTCGAACACCCACTGCACGGTGGAGCGGTGGCCGGCGAGAAGCGCCTCACCCGTGACCGGGCGGTCGTAGACCAGGTGGACGTCCACGATGCCCGACGAGCCCAGCCGCGGCCAGCTGTCCTGGTGGGACACCAGCCCGGCCGGCAGGACCTCGCTGGCCTCCTCGTGGGGCAGGGCGGAGACGACGGCGTCGGCGGTGAGCTGGCCGTCCTCCAGGCCCACGACCCATTCCCCGGCCCCCGCCCCGCCGGGGCCTTCCGGGGCGGGCCGGCCAGCGCGGTCGTCGGCCGGGCGGACGGCGCGCACCCGGACGCCGGTGCGCACCTCCACCCCGGCCCGGGCCAGGGCGGCGGCGGCGTGCTCGCCGTGAAGGCGACCGAGCGGGACCCGGCTCCAGCCGATGTCGGCCGCCGCCGGGGAGCTGAGCAGGCCGGTCTTGAACACCATGGCGGCCGTGGCGAGCGACGCCTCGGCGGCGGGCAGGTTGACCGTGGGCACGGTGATGAGATCCCACACCGCGGCGACGGCACGATCGGACTGCCCCCGGGCGGCCAGCCACTCGCCGAAGCTGACCCGGTCGAGGCGGGGGTCCTCCAGATCCAGGCGGGCCAGCCCGGCCAGGGCCCGGCCCAGCTTCAGCCGGTCGGCGAGGGAGATGTGCGGGTAGGTGAGCAGGGCGCCGGCCAGGTGCAGGGGAACCGGCAGGTCGCGCCGGCGCAGGCGGCCCACGACCGGGGGGGCAGCGGGATGGGGGCCGGGCGCCACGACCGCCACGTCGAGGGGACGGGCCGGTTCCACGTCGCCGGCCGCCCCGATGCGGTCCAAGAAGCCCAGGTAGGCGTCGCAGCAGGCCAGGTACACGTGCTGGCCGTTGTCCACGCTCAGCCCGTTGTGGTCGAACGACCACGTCAGGCCGCCCAGCCGGCGGCGTCGCTCGATGAGCGTGACGCGCGCCCCGCGATCCGCGCACTCGAGGGCGGCGGCCAGGCCGGCCAGTCCGGCGCCGACCACCGCCACGTGGCGCCCGCTCAACGGACCGGTCGTCACGCCTGCCCCACCGTCAGAGCCCGTACCGCCACCGCTGTCTTCTGCCACGCCGGTATGGATACCCGCCTGGTGAGCACTGCCGCCGGATCCCGGCGGATTGTGACAAGCAACCGGCGGTAGATGCCGGCCATGGCGGCGGTGCACGCCCGGGAGCGCCGGTCGAGCAGCGGGAGGAGCTCCAGCCCCCGGTCGTACCATTCCTGGGCCCGCCCCGATTCGAAGGCGATCAGGGCGACGAGGTCGTCCCTGGGCCCGTCCAGGTCGCGGGTGAGCCCGAAGCGGTCCAGGTCCTCCCCGGGCAGGTACACCCGGCCCATCGTCCGCCGGTCCTCGACGACGTCGCGCAGGATGTTGGTGATCTGCAGGGCCACCCCCAGGTCGTCGGCCAGGGTGACGGCCCGCCCGGGGTCCCGGCTGCCGTAGATGGACAGGCTCAACCGGCCGACCGTCCCGGCCACTCGCCGGCAGTAGCCCACCAGGTCGTCGAAGGTCTGGTACCTGGTCCCGGCGACGTCCATCTCGCAGCCTTCGATCAGCTCCTCCAGGGCGGAGATGGGCAGCGGGTACCGCCGGGCCACGTCGGCCATGGCGGTGAGGACCGGGTCGGCGGGATCGGCCAGCCCGCTGCGCAGCCCGGCCACGTCCTTGCGCACCCCCGCCAGCGCCGTCATCTTCTCCGGAGCCGGGGCGTCCCCGTCGCCGATGTCGTCTATCCGGCGGGCCAGGGCGTAGAGCGCCGACATGGCCTGGCGCTTGGGCTCCGGCAGCAGTTTGATCCCGTAGGAAAAATTCCGGGCTTCGGCCCTGGTTATCTCCTCGCAGCGGACGTACGCCTGGTGCAGGTCCATCGCTCTAGCCCTCGGCCCCGGACCGGCTCAACAGCACCGCCGCCACCCGGCGGGCGACCCGGTCGGGCCGGGGGCGGGCCGGCGACGTGAGGATCTCGAAGTCGCGGTCGGCGATGGCGTCGAGAGCGGCGTGACCGCCGGCCCAGAAGCCGGCCACGGCCACCCGGAAGCGCCCGGGGACGGCCGCGGCGAGAGGCCGGCCCCGGTCCAGCCACTGCCGGGCCCGGGCCACCTCGAACGCCATCAACGAGCGCAGCGCCGCCCGGGACGGGGCCTCGCCGCACAGCTCGGCGGGGTCCACGCCGAAGCGGCGGAGATCCTCGGCGGGGAGGTACACCCGGCCGGCCAGGGCGTCCTCGCGGACGTCCTGCCAGTGCTCGACCAGTTGCAGCCCGGTGCAGATGGCGTCAGACAGCTGCAGCCGGCGGGAATCGGCGCCGCCGAACGCGGCCAGCACGAGGTGTCCGACCGGGTTGGCGGACAGCCGGCAGTACCCTTCCAGGTCGGAGAAGGTGGCGTAGGAGTGGACCTTCTGGTCCATCCGGTTGGCCTCGATCAGCTCGAACAGGGGGGCGGGGTCGGCGCCGAGGTCACGGACCGCTCCAGCGGCACCGGCCACCAGTGGGTGCCGGCCCGAGGGCTGGTCCAGGGCGGCCCGGGTCTCGGCCTCCAGCCAGTCCAGCGCCGCCAGCCGGTCGCCCTGGTAGTCGTCGCCCAGCTGGTCGACCAGCCGGGCGTACCCGTAGAACGCCATCAGGTGACGACGGGCCCCGGCGGGCAGGACCACGGACGCGACCGAGAAGTTCTCGCCGGTGGCCCGACCGAGAATCTCGGATGCGTCTGGCAGGCCGGGGGGCGGGCCGGCAACGGAGGTGTAAGAGAGTGACCGCGTGGTCACCAGATGTACGCGCTAGGGGAGGCGCGTGTCAAGCACCATGAGGGTCACGGGTCAAGACCCAATAGGTCACAAATTTGTTGTTTCAGGACCGTTATCAGGAGGCCAGTCCGGTCCGACGGCCCAGGACATCACGGTGGCGAAGGCGGCCTCGATGACCCGGAGCCCCTCGCTCACGGCCGCCTCCTCCTCCTCGGCGGCACCCTCCTCGGCCCCTGCGGAGAACGGGGCGCCCGCGGTGCAGGCCAGGGTGCGCAGCACCTTGCGGGCCAGGTCGGCGCTGGGCTCGTGGCCCTTGGCGGCCCGGGCCCCGAGCTCCAGCAGCATGGGCAGGACCTCGGCCACGACGTAGCCGAGGACCATGGCCGCCTTCTGCGGGTCGCCGCGGAGGCCGTCCACCCCACCCAGGGAGTCGAGGGTCTCGTGGAAGCGGACGGTGGTGTCGTCGAGGAGCGCCTCGATGGCCGCGGTCAGAAGCGCCTCCTTCGACTCGAAGTACCGGTAGACGTTGCCCTTGGCCATGTGGGCGGCTTCGGCGATGTCGCTGACCGAGACCTCGGCGTAGCTGCGGGTCTTGAACGCCTCCACCGCGGCCGTCACGATCCGGGCCCGGATGTCGGGGTGCTCGGCCGCCGACTGGGCCCGGATGCGCAGCAGAGCGTCCACGTGCGACTGGTCGTAGACGAACCGGTTGCCCGACTGGCGTACGGGCGGGGGTATGAGACCGCTGCGGCGGTAGTAGTGGATGGTGCTCGCCGGCACTCCGCTCCGCTCCACCACATCAGAGAGCGACAGGGGGGAGGCCATGCCGGGATCGGCGGTCGCGGCCATGCCGCCAGTTTGCCCACTCCCGGGTGGACAAGTCGACTTCAGCGACTAGTTTCCGAGGCGGGAAGCGGGAATTTTGCCCATCCGGCCCTTCTGGAAGTCCTCGAACGCCTGGGCCAGCTCCGCCCGGGTGTTCATGACGAACGGCCCGTAGTGGGCCACCGGCTCGCGGATGGGCCGGCCACCGAGGAGCAGGACCTCGAGGGCGGGCGTGCGCGAATCCTGGGTCCGGGCTCCCTCGATCACCACCACGTCGCCGGCGCCCAGCACGGCCAGCTGACCCGCCTGGAAACCCAGGCGCTCGGGGCCCACCAGACCCCGCCCGGCGAGACCGTACACCAGGGCGTTCGAGTCCGGATCCCACGGCAGCTCCAGCCGAGCCCCCGCCGAGACCGTGGCGTGCACCATGGTGATGGGGGTGTGGGTCGCCCCGGGGCCCCGGTGGGCGCCGACCGTCCCGGCGATCACCCGGACGAGAGCGCCGCCGTCGGGCGACGCCAGGAGGGTGACCCGGTCCCGGCCGATGTCCTGGTAGCGGGGAGGCACCATCTTCGACGCGCTGGGCAGGTTCACCCACAGCTGGATCCCGTGGAACAGCCCCCCGCTGGTCACGAGCTGCTCGGGCGGCCGTTCGATGTGCAGGATCCCGCCGCCGGCGGTCATCCACTGGGTGTCACCGTTGGTGATCACCCCGCCGCCGCCGGTCGAGTCCTGGTGCTCGAATACGCCGTCGATCATGTACGTCACCGTCTCGAAGCCCCGGTGCGGGTGCCAGGAGGTGCCCCGCGGCTCGCCCGGGCCGTAGTCGACCTCTCCCATCTGGTCCATGTGGATGAACGGGTCCAGCATCTCGACGGGCACGCCGGCGAACGCCCGGCGGACGGGGAACCCCTCGCCTTCGAAGCCGGCGGGCGCGGTGGTGAGACTGCGCACCCGCCGGGCTCGGACCGCCGCCCCCTCGGGGGCGCTCACCCCCGGCTCGATCCTGGGCAGGCTCGAGATGTTCTCCACGGTCACAGCGGGCATGTGATTCTCCTGACGTCTGCGAACTGCAGCCTATCCAACCTCATTGCAGATGCAACTATTCCGCGGCGGTGCCGGCCCCGTAGACTTGTCACCGATGCCTGAAGGGGACCGCCTGTACTTCCGCCAGCTGCTGTCCGGACGGGACTTCGCCGCCGGGGACGCCCTGGCCGTGCAGATGGTCAACTTCTCCTACCTCATCGGCGACCGCCAGACCGGCC
>JAKAXG010000318.1 GCA_021827225.1 Actinomycetes bacterium
TCTGGACCGTTTCTGCGAACGGCGGCGGCAAAAGGTACAGATTTTGCGGATCGGTACAGATTTCGGGGGTGGGGGCCGGCGGCCCGCCGGCAAAACGGGCCGAGCCGGCGGGAAGCGCCGGCAAAAACCGGACGAGCCGGCGAGAGGCGCCGAGCCGGCAAAAACGGAAGCGCCGGCGAGAGGCCGCCGGTCAGCCGGCCGGCGGGGCGGTACCGCCGGGAGGGGGGTCGTCGGCCCCCTCGAAGAGGCGGTGGGCCGACTCCTCGGCCCGGCGGGCCACCTCGCGTACGGGCAGGCCGATCAGCCGGGCCACCCGGGCGGCGTCGTCGTGCTCGGCCTTGATCCGCCGGGGCCCCCGCTTGACCCGCACCGGGTAGCCGCCGACGTCGACGGAGGCGAACTCCCGGGTGGAGGGCCAGCGCTGCCAGGTGGAGGCCCGGATGCCGAGGGTGCCGGTCTCGTCGGCCACCACCTGGCGCAGGGCGGGGACCGACGAGGGCTGGCACAGCACCGACACCACGTGCGCCGGCCGTCCCTTCTTCCCGGTCACCGGCGTGATCCAGGCGTCCAGCGCCCCGGCGGCCATGAGCGAGGCCAGGGTGGTGCCGAGGATCTCCCCGGTCACGTCGTCGACGTTGGCCTCCAGCAGGACAACCGGCTGGCCGTCCGGCTCCGGCGCCCCCAGCGCCGGGCCCACCACCACCTGCACGGCGTTGGGCATACCGTCGATCTCCCGGGAGCCGGCGCCGAAGCCCGAAGCGGTGACCGCCATGGCCGGCATCGGTCCCCAGCCCGAGCACAGGCCGGCCAGCAGCGCCGCCCCGGTGGGGGTGGTCAGCTCCATGGGGATGGCGGTGCCGTAGGTGGGGGCCCCGACCGACGACAGCAGCGACACCACCGCCGGGGCGGGGACGGGCAGGGCGCCGTGGGCGGAGGACACCATCCCGGTGCCCTGGGCCACCGCAGAGGAGCGGATCTCGTCCACCCCGAGGACCTCCAGGGCCACGCAGGTCCCGACGATGTCGATGACCGCGTCGGTGGAGCCCACCTCGTGGAAGTGGACCGACGGGACCGGCCGGCGGTGCAGCTGGGCCTCGGCCACCGCCAGCTTCTCGAACGCCGCCAGCGCCCGGCTGCGGGCCCGGTCGGGCAGGCGGGCCTCGGTGATCAGGCCGACGATGTGGCTGTAGGTGCGAACCACCTGCGTCTCGCTGACCTTCACCCGCACGTGGGTGGCGGCCAGCCCCGAGCGCAGCACCTGCTCGGTCTCGAGCGTCCAGCCCCCCACCGGCAGGGCGACCAGCTCCCGCTCGATCAGGTCGATGTCGGCGCCGGCGTCGATGAGCGCGCCGAGGGCCATGTTGCCGGCGATACCGGCGAAGCAGTGCCACCAGGCGACGGTCGTCAACGGGCCGACCCCGGCCGGCGCTGGGAACCGGCCGGGCCCAGGAGACGGTGGATGGCGAAGGCGGCGCCGAAGCCGTTGTCGATGCCCACGACCACCAGGCCGGAGGCGCACGAGGAGAGCATGCCGAGCAGGGCGGTGACCCCCGACAGGGAGGCGCCGTAGCCGACGCTGGTGGGCACCGCCACCACGGGGGCGGCGGTGAGCCCGCCGATCACCGACGCCAGGGCCCCCTCCATGCCGGCCACCACCACCACGGCGGGGGCCCGCTGGATCTCCGCCGCCCGGGCCAGCAGCCGGTGGATGCCGGCCACCCCCACGTCGGCGATGAGCCGGGAGGGGATCCCGAAGGCCCGCAGCGTGGCCGAGCACTCGTCGGCGACGGCCAGGTCGGCGGTGCCGGCGGTGACCACCAGCACCGGGTCGTCGCCGGCGCGGACCGGGGCGGGCCGCCACACCACCGTCGAACCCCACACCGAGGCGTCGGGCCAGGCCCCGGTGACGGCATTGACCTGCTCCTCCGACGCCCGGCTGAGAACGACCGGGCCGTCACCCGATGACAGCAGCTCGCCGACTATGCCGACGCAGTGCTCGGCACTTTTTCCGGGACCGTACACGGCTTCGGGAAGACCCTGGCGGAGCTCACGGTGCGAGTCGACGGTGGCGTAGCCCAGCTCCGTGAACGGCAGGGCCCGCAGCCGGCGCACCACCTCGTCGGCGTCGAGCTCGCCGGCGGTGAGCGAGTCCAGCAGTTTCCGAACGGCGGCCGCATCCATAACCCATCTATCCTGCCCGCCCATGACCGGCGTTGTCGCCCCGCAGGCCACCATCGGTTTCCTGGGGCCGCGCGGCACCTTCACCGAGCACGCCCTGCGCTCCGAGCCGGGCCTGGCCCGGGCCGATCTGCGGCCGATGCCGTCGTTCGTGCAGGTCCTCGGGGCGGTGGCGGACGGCACGGTCGACTACGGCTTCGTCGCCATCGAGAACTCCATCGAGGGCACCGTCTCGATCACCATGGACCAGCTGGTGCACGAGCGGGAGCTGATCATCGTCGGTGAGGTGGTGACGCCGGTGACGCAGAACCTGGTCGGGCCGGCGGGCACCCGGCTGTCGGATGTCAAGCGGGTGGTGTCGTTCCCGCACGCCACGGGCCAGTGCCGCAACTGGCTGACCGCCCACCTGCCCGGTGTCGAGGAGGTCGCCGCCACCTCCACCGCCGAGGCGGTCCGCCAGGTGGGCGAGGGGGCGATGGGCGCCGACGGGCGGACCGCCGCCATCGGCACGGCGCTGGCCGCCTCCCTCTACGGGCTGGAGGTCCTGGCCGCCGAGATCGAGGACCACCCGGACAACTCCACCCGCTTCGTACTGGTCGCCCGTCCCGACGCGGGGATCCCGGCACCGACCGGCCACGACAAGACCAGCGTGGTGTGCTTCCAGTCGGCGGACCGGCCGGGGTCGCTGCACGGTATCCTCGGCCAGTTCTCCGCCCGCGACCTGAACCTGGTGAAGCTCGAGTCCCGGCCGACGAAGAAGCAGCTGGGGGACTACTGCTTCATCATCGACTTCGAGGGCCACGTGGCCGACGAGGTGGTCGCCGACTGCCTGAGGGACCTGCACACCGGGCTGCGCTCGCTCAAGTTCCTGGGCTCCTACCCGGCGGCCGGGCTCCACGGGGCCGGGGTGCGCCAGCGCGTCGGCGAGGCGTGGCGGGCGGCCGACGAGTGGATCGACCAGATTCGTTCCCGCATAACCGCTAGCTAGAGGGAGACCCCTTGACCGAGTTCGACCTGTCCGTCACCGACAAGCTGCTGTCCACCACCCGGTCGGTGCGCAAGCGCCTGGACCTGGAACGGCCGGTACCGGCCGAGGTGGTGCTGGACTGCCTACGGCTGGCCGTTCAGGCCCCGACGGGCAGCAACAGCCAGGGCTGGCGGTGGCTGGTGGTGACCGACGCCGACAAGAAGCGCGAGCTGGCCCGCATGTACAACGAGAGCGGCCGGTCCTACCTGGAGTCCGCCTCCGGACGGGAACTCGACCCCCAGACCAAGAGGGTGTACGAGAGCGCCCTGTTCCTGGCCGACATCCTGGCCGACGTCCCGGTGCACGTGATCCCCTGCCTCTCCGGCCGGGCCGACAACCGGCCCAACCCGGCCGGCTTCTACGGGTCCATCCTCCCGGCGGCGTGGAGCTTCATGCTGGCCCTGCGTTCCCGCGGTCTCGGATCGGCGTGGACCACCTTGCATCTGGGTCAGGAAAAAGAGGCGGCCGAACTGCTCGGCATACCCTTCGACTCGGTCACGCAGGTCGCGCTGCTGCCGGTGGCCTACACCGTGGGCACCGACTTCAAACCGGCCTCGCGTCCTCCGGTGGAGGGCATCACCTACTGGGACACGTGGGGCGCCACCCGCTGACCGCCCCGGCCCCGGAAGGCACTTGGGCCGTTCGGACCTAGTGAAGCAGCGCGCAAGGATGGTCGAATACAGCCCTCGACCCAGCTACCGCCAGGTCGCGTCCGAGGAGGTGAGGGCCAGTGTTCGCCGGCGAGTACGTTTCCGCTTCGTTCCGTGATGTCTGCTCGGTGATCGACGACGCCGTCGGGGCGGCGCTGCAGCAGCCGGGGCTCAGCGCCCTGGAGGCACCCGACCGGCTACGCCACGTCTCCGCCACGGTGGCGTCGAAATACCTGAAGTGGCCGGATCCCGCCTCGCCGGTCAGGTCGCTCCCGGCCGAGATCCGCATCATCCACGTGCAGTCCGGCTACCCGGCGAAGACCGAGCTGATGGTCGTCACCCCGCCGGAGGTACCGCGGGCGGACGTCCGCCGGTTCCTCGACATCCTGTCCGCCGCCGTGGACCGGTCCCTGGGCCGCCGACAGGCGGCCCCGACCATGACCGGACTGGCCTAGCTGATCCGGTGAGCTCGCGCCGCTAGCCCTGCGGGCCGGGGGCGGCCGATCCGGGGGCCGTCGGCTGGCCGGCGGCGGCGGCCGTCGGCTGGCCCATGGTTGAGGCGTGCCTCATGAGCAGCGAGTACGGCGGGGCCAGGTCCACCCCGTCGGGTTTGTCCAGATAACCCGGCGCGCTCCCCGGCTGACCGGTCACCCCGTACTGCCAGACCACCTTGTCGGTCCCCGGGTCGATCACCACCACCCGGTGGTTGTAGTCGTCGTTCATGAGGAAGTCGCCGTTGGGCAGCGGTAGGGCCAGCGACGGCTCGTTGAGCTGGGGCTGGCCGGGCAGGGGCTGGTAGCGCCACAACAGGTTGCCGTGGCTGTCGAAGGTCTCGAGGACGCCCGGGTTGGAGTAGCTGACCGACACGTACACCCCCGGCGAGACCTCGTTGCTGTCGGAGGGGTAGCTCTCCCCGGGCGGGTGGATGGAGTTGTAGATGGTGCCGTTGATGCCCATCTCGTCCACCCAGTCCCCGTTGATCTCGGTGACCAGGTAGTGGCCGTTGGTCATGGGGAAGGCCCCGTTGGGGCTGCCGAAGCGGGCCGGAGGGTTGTGGTAGCAGGCGTTGGTGGTCTCGCCAAAGATGTGGGCCGGGGTGTGCGACCCGGGGGCGATCAGCAGCAGCCGGCAGTTCTTGATGTCGGCGGTGAGGATGTAGCCGTCCGGCAGCATCATGGCGTCGTCGGGGTTCCACAGCAGGTTCGGCCCCGATCCGGAGACCCCAGGCTGGCCGTAGCGGTAGACGATCCTGGAGGTGGCCACGTCGATCACGGTGATGACGAAGTCGTCCTCCTCGGTGGCGATGATGTACTTGCCGTCGGGGGTGAAGAAGGCGTCGTCGGGGATCTTGAACGTCTGGCCGGGGGCCAGGTCGCCGGGCCGGGGGAACTCCCAGACGATCTCTCCCTGGGGGTTGACCACGAGAAGGCGGTTGTTGGTGCGGTCGGCGATGAGGATCGGGCCGGGCAGCACCGACGGGTTCGAGCCGGGAGCCAGGTGGGGACCGTCGAGCGGCGTGGAGAACGTGGCGTAGGTCGGCGGGGGGGCGGCCTTACCCGGGGCCGATTTGGCGGCGGTCGCCTGCTTGGACGTCGAGCTGGCCGGGTGACGGGCACCCGATGCCGGGCTCGACGAGGAGCAGGCGGCGATCAGGACGGTGGCGGCGGCGATGAACGGCACCCGGGCCAGGTGGGAGGCCAGGCGGCCGGCGGGCCGGGTCGGGGTCGAATGCGGGGGGGTCGGCATGAGACGCCGATGAACCTACCCGCGGGGCGGGGGCCGCGCGGGCGCGCCCCCGCATCGGCCCTGGTGGTGCCGGTTCCGGTGCCCCTCGCCGGTTCGTCCCGGCGGTCTCAGGTCGTCGGGGCGACGGTCGTCGTCGGGCCGGAGGTGGTCGTCGGGCCGGAGGTCGGGGCGGGCGGG
>JAKAXG010000319.1 GCA_021827225.1 Actinomycetes bacterium
CGCCCCCCGGGATGGGCTCCATGGTGCTGCCCGGCACCGGCCGCCGGCTGGCCGGCGCCCTGGAGCGGTCCCGGCACCTGGCCACCCTGGGGGCCATGGTCGCCGACGACCCGTCGGGGGCGGTGCACGGCCGGGACCGGCCGGTGCTCACCTACCGGCTGACGGCCGGCGACAGCCGCCGGCTGCTCGACGCGGTCGCCGCCATGGGCCGGGTGCTCCTCGCCGCCGGGGCCACCTCGGTGCTCACCGGCATCCCCGGCCACGACGAGGTCAGAAGCGATGAAGAGTTGCAGGCGGCGGTGGAGGCGGCGGACATCCGCCGGATGCACGTCGCCGCCTTCCACCCCACCGGCACCGCCAGGATGGGACGCGACCCGGAGTCCCACCCGGTGGACCCCCGCGGCCGGCTGCGGGGCGTCACGGGGCTGTCGGTGGTGGACGCCTCGGTGCTGCCGACCTGCCCGGAGGTGAACCCGCAGCTGACGATCATGGCCATGGCCGAGGCTCTCGGGACCGAGCTGGCGGCGGACCTGGGGGCTCACCGCTAGAGCCCGGGAGCGGTCGGCACCTGATCCCGTTTCGCCGATCATCAAGTTTGGCGATGTTTCGGCCGATAGATGTGGGCGACAGTCGTATTGCGCCAGCAGGTGCCGGCGGATTAGACAGGATCGCCCCTGCGGGCAGGGCTACTGCCAGCAGGGGTAGGACAGCTGGGAGAGACAACGCAATGAAGATGACCGAACGCGGCGCGGCCGCGCCGTCGCCGCTCGGCCGTGCGCCCAGGCGGGCCCCGGTCCGCACCCTGGCCGCGGTGGGGGCCCTGGTGGGCGGGATCCTCGGCGCCGGCACCGTCGCCGCCCACGCCGCCACCCCCCACGCTGCCACCGCCGCGCCGGGCGCCGGCGTCCCGTTCGCGGTGGGGATATCCCCCGGCTCGGACATCCTCTTCGAGAGCCCGGCCAAGGTCGCGTCGACCATGTCGGCCATAGCCGCCACGGGGGACCGGTGGATACGCATCGACGTGGACTGGGCGGCGGTGGAGGCCAACCGCAACTCCTACAACTGGTCCTTCGAGGACACCGCCATCCGCGACGCCGTGCACGCCGGCCTCACCGTCGACGCCATCCTGGACTATGCCCCGTCGTGGGCGCTCACCAACGGCCAGCCCAACCCCACCGCCTTCGCCAGCTTCGCCACCAGGGCGGTCGAGCGGTACTCGGCCATCGGGGTGAACGTCTACGAGGTGTGGAACGAGGAGAACCTGGGCTGGACCTGGAACAACGCCGTCAACGTCACCGCCTACGGCCACCTGCTCCAGAGCGGCTACAAGGCCGTCCACGGCGCGGATGCCCACGCGGAGGTCCTGCTGGGAGGGCTGGGCCGCAGCCCCGAGGGCATGGACAACACGCTGGCCGTCGACCCCTACACCTTCCTCTCCGAGCTCTACGCCGGCGGCTACGGCCGCTACTTCGACGCCGTGGCCATCCACCCCTACAGCGTGCCCGACGCACCGCTCACCTACGACCCGGCCGACAACCTGTTCCCCGAGCTGCCGGCCTTCTACTCCCTCATGCAGTCCTACGGCGACGGGGCCAAGAAGATCTGGATCACCGAGTTCGGCTACCCCACCGCCGGCACCGGCTCGGTCACCGAGACCCAGCAGGCGGACTACCTGGCCACCGCCATCGAGGCGGTCATGGGCCAGCCGTGGGCCGGGCCGTTCTTCGTGTACAACTGGCAGGACGACGCCACCCAGTCGTACGGGCTGCTGCACGCCGACGGGACGCCCAAGCCGGCGCTGAGCGTGTTCGAGGAGGCCCCCCACTAACCGGGGCGGGCCTCCAGGCGGATGACCACCGACTTGGAGGCGGGGGTGTTGCTGACCTCGGCGGTGGAGTCCAGCGGGACCAGCACGTTGGCCTCCGGGAAGTAGGCGGCGGCGCAGCCGGCAGGGGTCGGGTACTCCACCGCCCGGAACCCCTCGGCCCGCCGCTCCCCGTCGGACCACACGCTGACCAGGTCCACCAGGTCCCCGTCGCGCAGGCCCCGGGCCTTCAGGTCGCCGCCGTTGACGAACACCACCCGCCGGCCGCCCTCGATCCCCCGGTAGCGGTCGTCCAGCCCGTAGACGGTGGTGTTGAACTGGTCGTGGGAGCGCACCGTCTGCAGCAGCAGGTGTCCTTCGGGCACCTGGGCGGCGGACGGCGGGTTGACGGTGAAGCGGGCCCTGCCGGTGGCGGTAGGGAACGTCCGGGAGTCGTGCGGGCCCCGGGGCAGCATGAACCCGCCGGGGGTGTCCACCCGCTCCTCGTAGGAGTGGAAGCCGGGCACCACGTGCTCTATGTGCCGGCGGATCACCCGGTAGTCGTCGCCCATGGCCCCCCAGCCGATGTCCTCGCCGAAGAGGGCCCGGCCGAGGGAGGTGAGGATGGCCACCTCGCTGCGCAGGCCCGGGGCGGCCGGAGCCAGCCGCCCCCGCGAGGCGTGCACCATGCTCATCGAGTCCTCCACCGTCACGAACTGCTCGCCGGCCGCCTGCACGTCGCGCTCGGTGCGGCCCAGGCAGGGCAGGATCAGGGCCTCCCGGCCGTGGAACAGGTGGGACCGGTTCAGCTTGGTGGCCACGTGCACCGTCAGGGCGCAGTTGGCCATGGCCGCCTCGGTGACCCTGCTGTCGGGGGTGGCCGCCACGAAGTTGCCGCCCAGGGCGAAGAACACGTCCACCCGCCCGTCGCGCATGGCCCGGATGGAGTCCACGGTGTCGAAGCCGGGGTGGCGGGGCGCCTCGAAGCCGAACTCGCCGCCCAGGCGGTCCAGGAAGGCGTCCGGCATCTTCTCCCATATGCCCATGGTCCGGTCGCCCTGCACGTTGCTGTGACCGCGGATGGGGGAGGGCCCGGCGCCGGGCCGTCCGATGTTGCCGCGCAGCAGCAGGAAGTTGACGATCTCGCGGATGGTGGGCACGGCGTTGCGGTGCTGGGTGAGGCCCATGGCCCAGCACACGACGGTGCTGCGGGCCGCCACCACGTCGTCGGCCAGCTGCTCCATCTGGGCCCGGCTCACCCCGCTCAGGCGCTCCAGCTCGGCCATCTCCAGGGCCCGCCAGCCCTCGGCGGCGGCCTCGAAGCCGTCGCAGTAGCGGTCGATGAAGTCCCGGTCGAGCACGGTGCCCGGAGCGGCGTCCTCCCGCTCCAGCAGGATCCGGTTGAGCCCGGCGAAGAGGGCCAGGTCCCCGTTGACCCGCACCGGGATCAGCCGGTCGGCCAGCACGGTGCCGCCGCCCAGCAGGCCGCGGGGGGTCTGCGGGTTGCGGAACCGGGTGAAGCCGGTCTCGGGCAGCGGGTTGACGGCCACCACCTTCGCTCCCCGCCGCTTGGCCGCCTCGAGGGCGGTCAGCATGCGGGGGTGGTTGGTGCCGGGATTCTGGCCGGCCACGATGATCAGCTCGGCGTGGTCGGTGATGTCGGCCAGGGTGACGACCCCCTTGCCGACCCCGATGGTCTCGTTGAGGGCGGCCCCGCTGGACTCGTGGCACATGTTCGAGCAGTCCGGCAGGTTGTTGGTGCCCAGCCGGCGGGCCAGCAGCTGGTACACGAAGGCGGCCTCGTTGCTGGCCCGCCCGCTGGTGTAGAACACCGCCCGGTCCGGGTCGTCGAGGGCCCGGAGCCGGTCGGCCACCAGCTGGATG
Source organism: Actinomycetes bacterium (assembly GCA_021827225.1). The sequence goes on from JAKAXG010000319.1 coordinate 3,689, forward strand.
GCCGCGTCCCACGAGATGGGGGAGTAGCGGTCCGCTCCCGGGGCGAGGTGCATCGGCTCGGTGAGCCGGCCGGTCTTCTCCAGGTCGTGGTCGTCCCAGCCCCGCAGCTCGGCGACGGTGTGGGTGGCGAAGAAGTCGCGGTCCACCCGCTTGCGGGTGGCCTCCCAGGCCACCGCCCGGGCCCCGTTCTCGCAGAACTCGGCCAGCTTGCGGTGCTCCGGGTCGGGGTCGGGCCAGGCGCAGCTCGGGCAGTCGAAACCGTCGGTGTGGTTGAGCTTCAGCAGCGTCTTCGCGGTGCGGGCCGGGCCCATCTCCTCCAGCGCCAGCTGCATCGAGGAGGTGACGGACGCGACGCCCACCGACGACGTCTTCGGATGGCTCACCCGGACCTGCTGTGAGGGCTCTTCAGCCATGGGTTACTTCATACCGCGTTCTGCCCGCCCGGGGGCCGGTAGATGTCTGTCAGATCCAGGGATGGGCCCGCTCGACCTGGCCGGCCAGGGAGAACAGGGTGTTCTCGTCGCCGAAGCGGCCGATGACCTGGGTGCCGACGGGCCATCCCTCCACCGAGCGGTCCAGGGGGAGGGACATGGCCGGCTGGCCCGACATGTTGACCAGAGAGGTGAAGGCCACCATCGGCGCCACCGCGGCGGCGAAGCGGTCCACGTCGAGGCCGTTGACCTGGCCGAGCGGCGGCGGCAGGCAGGCCATGGTGGGGGTGACCACCACGTCCACCGACTCGAACAGCTCGCCCATCAGCCGGCCGACCTGGTGGATGGCCGACACGGCCTTCACGTAGTCCACCGCCGTGGCCCGCCGTCCCCAGGAGATGGCAGCGGCGGTGACGGGCTCCAGGTCGCCTTCGGTGAGGGGCCGGCCCAGCTCGGCCAGGCGGGCGTCCACCGAGGCGCCGATGTTGGCGCCGATGACCCCGGCCTGGGCGGCGGCCAGCAGTTCCGGCCCGAACGGCCAGCTGATCTGTCCCACCCGGTGACCCAGCTGCTCGAGGCGCCCGGCGGTGGCCTCGGCCGCGGCCCGGCACTGCGGGTCCACCTCCAGGCCGGCCGGGGCGTGCAGCGCCAGGCCCACCCGGAGCGGGCCCGGGTCCCGCCCGGCCGAGGTGAGGTACCGCTCCGTCGCCGGCGGGGCCCAGTACGGGTCGCCGACCGTCGGCCCGGAGACGGCGTCGAGCAGGGCGGCGCTGTCGCGCACCGACCGGCTCACGGCGTGGTTGGTGCTCATGCCGGCCCAGCCCTCGCCCCGCTCGGGGGCCAGGCTGACCCGGGCCCGGGTCGGCTTCAGGCCGAACAGCCCGCAGCACGACGCCGGTATGCGGATGGAGCCGCCGCCGTCGCTGGCGTGGGCCAGCGGCACCATCCCCCCGGCCACCGCCGCCGCCGACCCGCCGCTCGAACCGCCCGGGCTGCGGGCCGGGTCGTGGGGACTGAGGGTGGGTCCGTGCAGCACCGGCTCGGTCGTCGGCTCCAGCCCGAACTCCGGGGAGTTGGTCCGCCCCACCAGGACCAGTCCGGCCCGGCGGAAGCGGGCCACCATCTCCGAGTCGCCCCTCGACGGGGGCCCGTCGGCGAACAGGCGGCAGCCGTTGGTGGTCACCGACCCGGCGACGTTGACCCCCAGGTCCTTCACCAGGAACGGAACCCCGGAGAACGGCCCCTCCGGGACGCCCCGGTCCAGGTCCCGGCGGGCGGCGCCCTCCATCAGGCTGACCACCGCGTTCAACCGGGAGTTGCCGGAGTCGATCGCCTCCAGGGCGGCGTCGAGCACCTCACCGGCGTTCACCTGCCCGGATGCGATCAGCCCGGCCAGCCCGGTGGCGTCGAACGAGCGGTACTCCTCGAGTTCCATGGAAAAATTCCCTCCCTGTTCCGGCTAGAACCTATTCCGCCGCGGCGGCCCGGTGCCGGGTGGGGCGTGAGGTCCGCGGAGTCAATACCTTTTTCCCCTCAGACACTTCAACCGGTTCGGAGGACGAGCGGTGCCCACCTTGGTTCGCGACGACACCACCATCTACTTCGAGGAGCGCGGCGCCGGGACGCCGGTGCTACTGCTCGCCCCCGGCGGGATG
>JAKAXG010000320.1 GCA_021827225.1 Actinomycetes bacterium
CTCACCTGCCTGGGCGGCTCGGCCTGCCGGTTCCACGAGACCAGCTACCTGCATTCCGCCGTCGTGCGGGGGGTGTCGAAGCTGCGGGGGGCCGAGGTGGAGATCCCCGACGTCCGGGCCGGCTTCTCGAGCGTCATCGCCGCCGCCGCCGCCGAGGGGCCGTCCGTGCTGCGGGGCGTGCACCACCTCGAGCGGGGCTACCACCGGCCCGCCGACCAGCTCCGCGCCCTGGGGCTGGACCTGAGGACCACCTGACCGGCTCCTTTGTCCGCCCTCTACACCTTCGACGGGACCTCCTACCTGCCCGGACCCATGTGCGTGGGGCCCTGGTCGCCCGACGCCCAGCACGGCGGCCCGGTTTCCGCCCTGCTGGCCGGCGCCGTCGAGTCGGCGGTCGATCCCCGCTTCGACGACGTGGTCGTCCAGGTGGTCCGGGTCACGGTGGAGCTGCTGCGGCCGGTCCCGCTGGCCCCCCTCACCATGACCTCCGCGGTGGTGCGACCGGGCCGGAACGTGCAGCTGGTGGAGGCGGCGATGCACTCCGGGGACCACGAGGTGGCCCGGGCCCGGGCGCTCCGGATCCGCCGGGCCCCGATGGAGGTTCCGGTGGAGAGGGCCGTGCCGCCGGCGCCGGTGCCCTCCAGCGATCCCCCGCCCTCGACGGTGGCCCGCCGCACCGCCTTCGCCGAAGCGGTCGACCTGCGATTCGTCAAGGGGAGCTGGGACGACACCGGGCCGGTGACCATGTGGACCCGCCTGCTCGTGCCGGTCGTGGAGGGAACCGATCCCTCCCCGCTCCAGCGGACGGTCGCCGCCGCCGACTTCGGCAACGGGGTGAGCCGGGTGCTGGAGTTCGACCGTCACACCTTCATCAACCCCGATCTGACGGTGGCACTGGGCCGGGTACCGCAGGGCGAGTGGATCGGCTTCGACGTCGTATCACGGCTGTCGGGGGACGGGTTCGGCCAGGCGGAGAGCGCCGTTTTCGACCCGATCGGCCCGGTGGGACGGTCGATACAGTCACTGCTCGTCACCGAGCGCTGATCGGGGGCTGCGCCGCCGCCTAGGCTTCGCGCTTCGATGGTTTCGCTGCGATGAAGCAATCCCGGTGAGTGTCCGTATATGAATGTCGTCGACAGGATCATGGCCCACGCCGACCGGCTCACGGTCACGGAGCGCAAGATCGCCGCGGTGCTGGCCGACGAGCCACAGATCTTCGCGTTCGGCACCGTCGCCCAGGTGGCCCAGCGGGCCGGGACCAGCGGACCCTCGGTCATCCGGCTGGCCACCAAGCTGGGTTACGAAGGTTTCGTGGGCCTGCAGGCCGATGTGCAGGCGGAACTGGCCCTCCGCCTGGGGCCGGCCCGGGACCGCATCCGCCAGCACATGCCCGACGATCTGGTCGGCCGCATCCAGGCCGGAGAGCTGCACAACGTGAGCTCCACCTTCCACAACCTCAGCCGGGACGCCGTGGAGCGGGTCGCCGACCTCCTGGCCGACGCCGGGCGCCGGGTCTGGATCTACCCCGGTGAGCTCACGGCCCCCATCGGGACGGTGCTGGCCACCCTCCTGGGCCAGCTCCGGCCCGGGGTCACGCTCCTTTCCGGTTCGGAGCTGGCGATCGGGCGGTCGCTGGCCGACCTGTCGGCCGGAGACGTGGTCGTCGCCATAGACATCCACCGCTACGAGAGGGCCCTCACGGCCGCGGTGGAATGGGCCTCGTCGCTCGGCGTCGAGGTGCTGGCCATCACCGATGGTCCCCTGTCGCCGCTGGCCCGGTTGGCCGGCGAGACCCTGTTCTTCTCCGCCCGGGGAGTGGGGCCCTTCGACAGCATGGTGGGGGGAGTGGCCCTGGCCGACGTGGTCGTCGGGGCGGTGGCGGCCCGGGTCCGCCACGCCGCCGCCCAGCGGCTGGACGCCATCGAGACCGCCTGGACGTCCTGGAAGGCGCTGGTGGCCGGCCCCGCCGAACCCGAGCGCGCCCCCGACCCCGGGATCGTTGCCGGCATGGTGCCTTCCCTGGCCCCCGAACCGGCGGTGCCGGACTGATCCGGGCCTGAGGGCTAGCCGCCCGCCTCGGGCACCGGGCCGGCGGACGGCCCGGGCTCGGAGCCCGCCCCGCCGGGACGGGTGCCGGAGGTTCGCCGACCGCCTCTCCGCCGGTCGATCTCGGCGGCCGCCGCCCTGATGATGCGCCCGCCGGACCTGCGGGGGCGCAGCACGGCCATGCCGAGCTTCGCCTTCGAGACCCGGCCGCTCCTGGTCGTGAGGCCTGCCTGCCTGATCACCGCGTCGGCTCCTGCGACGACCCCGACCGTCGTGTCGGCCACCCGGGTGGCGATACGACGGGCCCGGGCAAGGCGGTTCTCTTCCGATTCGGGACCGGGTGCGTTCTGTTCCACCCGCTCGATCTACCCGGCCGGGGCCCGGTCGCAACGTCCCAACCGGGGCGGGCCCGGCTCAGGTGGAGGCCACCCCCAGACTCAGCCGGCGCAGGGTGAGGGCGGCCACGGCCACCGGATCGGCTCCCCCGGTCGCCGATTCCCTGAGGGCGGCCGAGCGGCGCAGGGCCTCACCGTGGCGAGCCGCCCACCGGGACAGCGCGCCGTCCAGGGTTCCCGGGCCGCAGCCGGCGAGCACCTGCGCCGCCGCCCGGTACCTCCAGTCCGCCAGGTCGTCGAGCACCGCCCGGACCTGCCAGACCCGCACCCGGTCCGGAGGCTGCGGGGCGTCGAGAGCGCCCCTCAGGGCGGCGGCCAGGTCCCCGGTGCCGGCCACCCGGTCGATACCGTCGAGGGTCTCGATGACGTCGGCGACCGGGCGCCCCACGGACCGGGCGACCCGGCCGGCCTCCACGGCCGCCGCCCGCCGGCGGGCCGAACGGAACCGCTCCGCCGTGGAGGCGGCCACTCCCAGCTGTCCCCAGTCGGGCTCCCCCGGCCCCGGCCCGGGCCGGGCACCGACCTCCTCGGCGTCGGCCTCCTTCTCGTCCCGTTCGGCCGCTTCGGACGGCACCAGCGGGACCGGGTCGCGCAGGTAGCCGCGGGCCAGGCCGGCCACCGCTTCCACCACCATCCGGTGCAGGGCGGCCTCCGCCGGGGCCGACAGCCCGGCCCCCGGCCGGCCGGCCATGTCCTCCAGCTCGGCCCACAGGGGGCCGGCCCCCGTCACCCGCCGGGCCACCCAGAACGCCGCCGCCACGTCACCGAGACTGCAGCCCAGCTCGCCGGCCAGGTCGTGCGCCCACACGATCCCCATCTGGTCGACCAGCTCCCCGGCCACGTCGGTCGCGACCAGCTGGGGGTACAGGCGGTGCTCGGGAATCAGGTCGGAAAGCTCCTCCCGGATCGGCTCCGGGAAGTACGGGACCACGCTGTCGAGGAACACCGGGTCCCGGGCCCGGCCCGAGCCCTCGATGGCGGCGACCAGGTCGGCCTTGGCGTAGGCCAGGATGGTGGCCAGCTCCGGCCGGATCAGACCGGCCCCGGCCGCCCGGCGGACCCGGAACTCCTCCCGGTCGGGCAGGACCTCCACCTCCCGGTTGAACCGCCCGGCCGCCTCCAGGCCGTCGACCAGGGTCTCGTAGGCGTCCAGCTCCCTCTCGCTGCCCGCCGCCGCCCGGTTGAGGGCGGCCACGCTGTGGTCGACCTGTCGCAGCACCTCGTCGGCCACCTCGTCCCCGGACCGCTTCAGCAGGCCGTCCCGCTCCGGGTCGGCCAGACGGCCCTCCTCCGCGGCCAGGGCCAGCAGGATCTTCAGGTTGACCTCCCGGTCCGAAGTGGCCACCCCGGCGGCGTTGTCGATGAAGTCGGCGTTGATCCGCCCGCCCCGCCGGCTGTAGCGGATCCGGGCCCGCTGGGTCACGCCCAGGTTCGCCCCCTCGGCGATCACCCTGACCCGCACCCGGTCTGAGGTGACGCGCACCCCGTCGTTGGTGTGGTCCCCGACCTCGGCGTCGGACTCGCCGGGCGCCTTGATGAACGTGCCGATCCCCCCGAACCAGAGCAGGTCGACCGGGGCGGCCAGGATGGCCGACACCAGCTCGGGCGGGCTCATCTCCTCGGCGGTGACGCCCAGCGACTCCCGTACCGCCGGGGACAGCGGCACGGTCCGGGCGTCCCGGGGCCACACCCCGCCCCCCTCGGAGATGACCTCCGGGCGGTAGTCGGCCCAGCTGGAGCGGTCCAGGCCGGCCAGCCGGGCCCGCTCCTCGAAGGAGCGGTCGGGGTCGGGGTCGGGATCGAGGAAGATGTGACGGTGGTCGAAGGCGGCCACCAGGCGGATGGCCCGGCTGCGGAGCATGCCGTTGCCGAACACGTCACCGGACATGTCCCCCACCCCTACGACCCGGATGGGGTCGGTGGCCACGTCGACGCCCAGCTCCCGGAAGTGCCTGCGCACCGCCACCCAGGCGCCGCGGGCGGTTATGGCCATGGCCTTGTGGTCGTAGCCGCGCGACCCGCCGGAGGCGAAGGCGTCCCCCAGCCAGTAGCCGGCGGCCTCGCTGATGGAGTTGGCGAGGTCGCTGAAGGTGGCGGTGCCCTTGTCGGCGGCGACGACCAGGTACGGGTCCGGTCCGTCCCAGGCGACCACGTCGGGGGGATGGGCCACCCTGCCGCCCACGATATTGTCCGTGACCTCGAGCAGGGCCCCCACGAACTGCTGATAGGCGGCCTGCACCTGCTCGGGGGTGGGCCGGGCCTTGGCCAGGCCGGCGCCGGCCGCCGCCGACGGCTGGCGCACCACGAAACCCCCCTTGGCCCCGGTGGGCACGATGATGGCGTTCTTCTTCACCTGGGCGAACGCCAGGTCCAGCACCTCCGTCCGGAAGTCGGAGGGCCGCTCGCTCCAGCGCAGCCCGCCCCGGGCGACCAGCCCGGCCCGCAGGTGGATCCCCTCCACGTCGGGGCCGTGGACGAAGGTGTCCACGTAGGGCACGGGCGGGAACATCTCGGGAACGTCGGCGCTGGCCAGCTTCAGCACCAGCGGGGACCGCCGGCCGGCACCCGGCAGCCGGGGAGCGGCGTAGCCGGCGCTGAAGTAGTTGGTGCGCCAGGTGGCGTCGATGAGGCGGAGCAGCGCGTGCAGGGCCCGGTAGGCCTCCAGGCGCGTCACCAGGTCCAGCTGTCCCAGGCACAGGGCCCGTTCCGGCCCGCCGGCCGGCTGGGCCGCCGGCCCGGCCCCGGCGGATTCGGCCGGAGCCGGCGGGGCCGGCCGGGCGGCCGGGTCGAAACGGGCCTGGAAGTAGGCCACCAGGGACCGGGCCACGTCGGGGTGGTCCGCCAGGGGGTCGGCCAGGTCCTCCCAGGACAGGTCGGGGGCGATCTGGTGCCAGTACCGCAGGTAGGCCCGCAACACCGTGACCTGCCGCCAGTCCAGGGCGGCGGCCGTCACCAGCCGGTTGAGCGAGTCGACATCGGCGTCCTGACGGGCGGAGGCCTCTATCGCCTCGACCAGGCGGAGCCCGTGGAGCTCGGGCACGAAGCGCAGGGCCTCGAGGCCGAAGGGGGCGTCCAGCCGGATGCCGATGTCGTCGATGTGCAGCTCGGTCCGGTCGTCCCAGGGGTCGGGAAGCCGGAACGGCACCGCCTCCACAACGATCAGGCCGAAGCTCTCCAGGAGGGGCAGGGTCCTGGTCAGCTCGATCCCGTCGCGGCCGAAGCGCCGGAGCCGGAACGTCAGCTGCGGATCATCCGAGGACGCCACGACCAGCCGGTGGGGCCCTCCCATCATGGGGCGGCTGCCGTCCTCGGGCCGGGCCC
>JAKAXG010000321.1 GCA_021827225.1 Actinomycetes bacterium
CGAGTACGAGCGGTCCCGCACCCAGGTGCGCCGTTCGTGGACCTACGCCCTGGAGAGGCTCCTCTCCAAGTAGCAGCTGGGGCCCGGGCCGCCGCTGCCGGCTCCACCCGAACTGCACCTTTTGTGTCGCGTCGGCCTCAACGCCGGCCGGAACCGGCCGATTAGGTAGCCATGTCGGCGGGTGTCATGGCGGTGGTCGGACGGGCGGGATGTACCCCGAGGTGATGGTCAGCTCCGCGTGCGGTGACCAGTCGCTCCTTTTCAGCAGCCATCTGGTCGGTATCTTCGACGACGCCGTCACGGGCATGGCCGTCCTCGATTGTGAGGGGCGCTTCCGGCAGGTGAACCCGGCCCTGTGCCGCATGATCGGCCGTCCGGCGGCGGACCTCGTCGGCCGGCGCCCGACCGAGGTGACCTTCGAGAAGGACCGCCCGGTGTCCTCCCACACCCTGCACCGGCTGCTCAGCGGGGCCGTCCGCACCGACCAGGCCCGCAAGCGCTACATACGCCCCGACGGGTCGGTCGTCTGGGTGGAGCGGACGGTGACGGCCCTGCGGGACGGCTCAGGCGCCGTGGTGGGGCTCTTCAGCCAGGTCGTCGACGTGACCGCCGCCGCCGAGGCCACCGCCGCCCTCCAGCGCTCGGAGCACGCGTTCCGGGCGCTGGTCGACAACTCCTGGGACATCATCACCGTCCACGACTCCGATTGGCGCTACGTGTACTGCAGCCCGGCGGTCACCCCGATGCTGGGCTGGCTGCCCGAAGAGGTGGTCGGTACCGCTCCCACGGATCATGTCCATCGCGACGACCGGGAGGCGATAATCGACCTCCTGCGGCGGGGCAGCGAGGCCCGGCCCGGCCTCACCGCCGAGTACCGCGTCCGGCACAAGAACGGGGGGTGGCGGTGGCTGCAGTCCATCGCCTACCACCGCGATGACGCCGAGCTGGGCGGCATCGTCGTGACCAGCCGCGACATCACCGCCGGCCGCCGGCGGGCCGCCCAGCAGAGCGCCCTGGCCGCGCTCAGCGGCCAGGCGCTGGCCGGCGATTCCCTCGAGGAGCTGTTCCAGCGGGCGGCCGACACCGTGGCGGAGGTGCTGAGCGCCACCAACTGCGCGGTCATCCGCTGCGAGGCCGGCGGACGCGCCGAGGTGGTCCGCCGCCACGGTCCGGCGTTGCTGGACCGCCCCTACCAGCCGGACGCCGGCGAGGGGGATGCAGAGAAGGTGTCGTTCTCGCTCCGGGCGTTCCGGGAGGGCCGGTCCCTCGTGTGGGGCCAGGACAGCGACGGGCAGGGCTCCGAGCCCGACCCCCTACTGGGCGGCGCCGGACTCGGCAGCGGGGCGGCCGCCGTGATCGTCGACGGCAGCCGCCCGTGGGGGGTGGTGAGCGTGCGGACGCTCACCCGGGGGGCCTTCTCCGCCGACGACGTGGCCTTCCTCGAGGCCGCCGCCAACGTCCTCGGCGCGTCCATCGGCCGCCACCGGGTGCAGGAGGAGCTGCGCAGCCAGGCCTCGCGCGACCCTCTCACCGGGCTGCCCAACCGGGCCGCGCTGCTCCCCCGCCTGGCGGAGGCCCTGGCGGCGAAGCGGCGGCGGGGCGGCCACCTGGCGGTCGTATTCCTGGACCTGGACGACTTCAAGCTGATCAACGACAGCCTGGGCCACGCCGCCGGCGACCGGGTGGTGGTCGAGGTGGGCCGCCGGCTGCAAGCCGTTCTGCGCAGCGACGACACCGTCGCCCGCTTCGGTGGCGACGAGTTCGTCATCGTGTGCCCCGACGCCGACCAGGAGGCCGTCACAGCGGTCACCAGCCGGCTGCGGCGGGCCCTGTCCGCCCCGATCGAGTTGGACGGGCGGCCGGTGGTGGTGACGGCGAGCCTGGGGATCGTCTACGCCGACGACGTATGCTGCGACCCCGAACAGGTCCTGGCCTCCGCCGACATAGCCATGTTCGCCGCCAAGGGGGCCGGCAAGAACCGGGCCGCCACCTTCGATTCGGGCATGCGCCGGGAACTCGACGACCGCATCGACGCCACCGCCGGTCTCCGCCGGGCGGTCGAGCGGGGAGAGCTCGAGCTGCACTACCAGCCCATCGTCCGGCTGGCCACCGGCGAGACGTCCAGCCACGAGGCCCTGCTCCGCTGGAACCACCCGGCCGAGGGCCTGGTCACCCCCGACCGGTTCGTTCCCCACGCCGAGGCGTCCGGGCTGATCCTGCCCATCGGGGGGTGGGTGATGAAGGCGGCCATGGCCCAGTCCGCGCGGTGGTCCGCCGCCGGCCGTACCGCCACCGTCTCGCTCAACGTGTCTCCCCGCCAGCTGACCGAAGCCGACCTGCTGGCCGCCGTCGAGCAGGCCCTCCGCGACACGGGAGCCGATCCCGGGCACGTGGTGCTCGAGATCACCGAGTCCGCGCTCATGTCCGACGTCGGACGGGTGAGGTCGGTGATGAGGGACCTCCAGAGGACCGGAGTGCGGATCGCCCTGGACGACTTCGGCTCGGGCTACTCGTCGCTGTCGTACCTGGCGGATCTGCCGTTCGATTTCGTCAAGATTGACCGGTCCTTCGTGGCCCGCTTCCACCAGGAGCGGCGCGCCGCCGCCCTGCTGGAGAGCATCGCCACTCTGTGCCACAACCTCGGCCTGCCCGCCATCGTGGAGGGCGTCGAGACACCCGGCCAGCTGCGACAGGTGCGTGACTTGGGCATCCCCTACGCCCAGGGATATCTCTTCGGCCGCCCCTCGCCGGCGGCCTGCCACCGAGCCCGGACACCCAGCGGTTCCGGCCGCGATGGCGGTCGGGGCTCCGCCGCCGTGGATGGGCGACAGCTGCAGCAGCGCAAACGGGGAACGTCGGGTCAGGAGTGATCAAGCCGGTGTGATCCCCCGTCGATGTCGTGGAGATCACCGAGACCGTACTGGTCAGCGACATGGCCGGTGCCTCATCGGAGCTGCACCACCTGACGGTCGACACCTTGAAGATCGACCGGACCTTCATCAGCGACCTGGATCATCCCCGGGACCAGTCGCTGATCCGAATGATCACCGACCTCGGCCACCATATCGGGGCCACGATCGTCACCGAGGGAGTCGAGACCACCCAGCAGCTACGGGCGGTCCAGGACCTGGGCTGCGACCAGGTCCAGGGCTATTTGATCACCCGGCCGGTGGACGCCGATGCCTTGACGTCCTGGCTCGCCCAGCGGTCCCCGGGGCCGCCCATCACCTCCACCGGCAGGCGCTGATCCCGCCGTCCGGGGACCCCCAAGGCGGTCGGCGGACCGGCGACTCCCGCTCGGTGGTCGGGAACCCCTAGCGGAGCAGGTTGCGGGCGATGACGATGCGCTGGATCTGGTTGGTGCCCTCGTAGATCTGGGTGATCTTGGCGTCGCGCATCATCCGCTCCACCGGGAAGTCGGTGGTGTAGCCGTTCCCGCCGAGCAGCTGCACCGCGTCGACGGTCACCTGCATCGCCGTGTCCGACGCGAAGCACTTGGCCATGGCCCCCACGGAGTTGAGCTCGCCGTCGGGATCGCCCTCGTCGATCAGGGCCATCGCCCGGTAGGTGAGGGTGCGGGCCGCCTCGGTCTTCATGGCCATGTCGGCCAGCATGAACTGCAGGCCCTGGAAGTCGGCGATGGGCCTACCGAAGGTCTGGCGCTCCTTCATGTACGACCGGGCGGTGTCGATGGCGCCCTGGGCGATGCCGACCGCCTGGGCGGCGATGGCCGGGCGGGTCCGGTCGAGGGTGTGCATGGCGATCATGAAGCCCTGCCCCTCCTCGCCGATCAGGTTGGCGGCCGGCACCCGCACGTCGTCGAGGATGACCTCCCCGGTGGGGCTGCCGTGGATGCCCAGCTTGTGCTCCAGCTTGCCGATCTGAAGGCCCATGTCCTTCTCCACCAGGAAGCACGACACGCCCCGGGCCCCGGCCGCCGGGTCGGTCTTGGCGAACACTACGTAGATGTCGGAGACCCCGGCGTTGGTGATCCACTGCTTGCGCCCGTTCAGCACGTAGTGATCGCCGTCACGCACGGCCCGGGTGGTCATGGCGGCCACGTCGCTGCCGGCGTCCGCCTCCGACAGGCAGTAGCTGCCCTGGATCTCCCCCTGCGCCACCCGGGTGAGGTACCTGGCCTTCAGCTCGTGCGACGCCCAGTTGACGATGGGCGTCATGGCCAGACCGTTGACCGCCATCATCAGGCTGGTCGACGCGCACACCCGGGCGATCTCCTCCACCATGATGGCCTGGGTGACGTGGTCGGCACCCGAGCCTCCGTACTCCTCCGGGATGCTCATGCCGGGGAGGTCCATGGCCACGCAGTCCTTGAAGTTGTCCCAGGGGAACTCGCCGGTGGCGTCCACCTCGGCGGCGCGAGGGGCGAAGCGCTCCTCGGACAGCTGGCGGATGGCCGACCGGAAGGCCTTCTGCTCCTCACTCAGGTTCATCAGTTGCACGACCACTATTGTAGGACGTCCTAGGAAAAAGCGGCACCGCCGCGGCAAGGTATGGTCGGGCGCGTGCTGGCGCTACTTTTTCCCGGACAGGGCTCTCAACGACCCGAGATGGGTGTTCCGTGGAGGAACCACCCGGCGTGGGCGGTGGTGGACCGCATCTCGGAGGCGACGGGACGCGACGTGGCGTCCCTGCTCACCGACGCCGATGCCGAGACCCTGAGAGCCACCCGTAACGCCCAGCTGGCCGCCTACGCCCTCAGCCTGGTCGCTCTCTACGCCGCCCGGGCCAACGGGCTCGAGTACGTGAGCGTCACCGCGGTGGCCGGTCACAGCCTGGGCGAGTACACCGCGCTGGTGGCGGCGGACGCCATGCCGGCCGACGCCGGCGCCCGTCTGGTGGCGGCGCGGGGCGAGGCCATGCAGGCCGCCGCCGACGCCGCCCCCGGAACCATGGCGGCGGTGCTGGGTCTCGAGCCGGAGCTGGTCCGCCACGCCTGCCAGGGGGTGGACGGCGCCTGGCCGGCCAACGACAACGCCCCCGGCCAGGTGGTCATCGCCGGCACCCCCGAAGGGGTCGAGCGGGCGGGGGAGGCGGCCAAGGCCCTCGGCGCCAAGCGGGTCATGGCCCTTCCCGTCGGCGGCGCCTTCCACTCCCCTCTCATGGTGCCGGCCCAGGCCCGCCTGGACTCCGCCCTGGAGGCCGCCCACTTCCACGACACGGCCATCGACGTGGTGGCCAACGTCGACGCCACCGCCCACCGCAGCGGCTTCGCCGAGCTCCTCTCCCGGCAGCTGACCGCCCCCGTCCGCTGGCGGGAGTCCCTCGAGAGCATGGACCGCATGGGCATCACCCACTTCCTCGAGCTCGGTCCCGGCACCGAGCTGTCGGGCATGGTCAAGCGCACCGTCGACGGCTCGGTCCGGGCCAACGTGGCCACCCCCGACGACCTCGACAAGCTCGTCGCCTTCCTGGAGCCGCTCCGGGCCTAGAGATCGGGAGGCACGGGCCGGCCTGGTGACCGAAATCCACCTGGCGGGTGGATTCCCGTCACCGAAGCCCTCGGCGTGTCACCAAACAGGCACCGGCAAAGCCAAGGGGCGGACCGGAAAGGAAAGGGCGTGGCCCATCGAGGAGGCCGCACCGTTTTCCCCGCCCCGAAGGGGCGGAAAACGTGAGGCCGGATCGATGGGCCTCGCCCCCGCTACGCCCCGACCAGCTCGATGCGCAGATCGCGCTTGAGGACCTTGCCCGCCGGGTTGCGAGGCAGCTCCCCGTTGTAGAACCAGATCTTGACC
>JAKAXG010000322.1 GCA_021827225.1 Actinomycetes bacterium
GGGCGCGCCGGCCGGGGGGGTGGTCCCGCCCGGCGGGGTGGTGCCGGGAGCGGCCGGAGGGGCCGGCGGCGGGGTGGTGGCCGCCGGGACGGGGACAGTGTCGCCGCCCGGAGCGGGCGGCGGGGTCCCCGGGCTGTCGGCGGCCGCCGTGTCGGTGGCCCCGGTGTCGGCGGCCTCGGAGTCGGGCGGGCCGCCGCGGTTGCGGCTGCGCCCGCCGCGCGATCCCCGGCGGCGCCTCTTCTTGGCGCCACCCTCGGCCGGGCTCGCCGAGCCCGGGTCGCGCGCCGAGCCGGGGTCGCCGGCCGGCTCGGGGTTCCCGGCCGGCTCGGGGTCACCGGCCGGCTGGGGGCCGGCGGGGTCGCCCGGACCGGACAGCCCGTTGCCGCTCAGGCGCGGGGGTGGTTCATTCCCTACAGGGGTGGACCCGGCTTGGGAACTGGTGGTTCCTCCGGCGAAGGTCTCGTCCGACATTGCCTAAATCCCTTCTCATGACGCACGCTCCAGGGCGTGCGGCGCTCCCGTCGCGTCGCCTGGCCGAGCCGCCGGAAGGGGCTCGAGGCGCGCGCCGTCGCGCAGAATCCATTGGTGGGTCCGCCGGACGTCGCGCTCCTCCAGGTCGGAGGCGAGCGCGCCGAGTACGTCGGCGGGCCGGACGGTCCGGGGCATGGCGGCCAGATCAGCCTCCAGCCACACTCCCCCGTCTCCGTCTGGCTGGTCGGACCCGTCGGGGCCGGCCAGCCTGAGTTCCTTGATCCCCGGCCGCACGTCCTCGGTCACCGGGGCCCCCTTGCGGGTGCGGGTGACCATGAGGATCGGTTCGGCCAGGGCGGCGGCCACCCAGTCGGCCACCTGGGCGGCGGTCACGGAACCGCGGCCCTCGGCCGGCACCAGCCGCCACCGCCACGAGCAGGACACCACGTCCTCCTGCAGCGACGGCGTGCCCGGGGTGAGGACGGCGACGGCGGTCGCGTCCACGCCGACCGGCAGGGCGGCCGACAACCGGGCGGTGAGGGTGGAAAGGTCCACGCCGGCGAGGTCGCTGACCTCGACGTCGAGGAACTCGGCCACGGACTCGTGACCGGTGGGAAGGGCCAGCCCGAAGCTGACCTTGGGACGCGGCGAGAAGCCCTCGCTGTATGCCAGCGGGAGCTGCACCCGACGGAACGCCCGCTCCCACATGCGGGCCACGTCCCGGTGACTGGTCCAGCGGATCTTGCCAAGCTTGCAGAACCTGATCCGCAGCCGGGCCCGACCCTCCCTGCCGTCGGCGGGGGTCACGAGCGGGTCCCGGCCGGCGTGCGGGGCCGCAGGGTCACCGGCACCTCGCCCCCCCGGGTCAGGTCCTGGCCGGTGCCCTGGCTGCCGCCGGCGGGGGCCACGTTGGAGGCCACCACGTGCTCGAGCCCGTATCCGGTGCAGGCCCCGCAGTCGTAGCAGGGCGTCCACCGGCAGTCCGGGGTGCCCGACGCCACCAGGGCGTCCTCCCACTCCTGCCACAGGAAGTCCTCGTGCAGGCCGGCGGAGACGTGCGCCCAGGGCAGGATCTCCGACCGGTCCCGGTGGCGGTGCACGTACCAGTCGACCGACAGGCCGTGGGCCGCCATCTCCTCGGACCACAGATCGAGCGAGAAGTGCTCCGACCACTCCTGGAACACCCCGCCCCGGCGCCACACCGCCTCGATCACGGCACCCACCCGGCGGTCACCCCGGCTGGCGATGCCCTCGGCGAGCGACGCCCGGGGGTCGTGCCAGCGCAGCTGCACCCCCCGCTCCCCCTTGACGGCGCCGCGCAGCAGCGAGATGCGGTGGTTGAGCGTCTCCAGGGTGTTCTGGCCGAACCACTGGAACGGCGTCTGCGGCTTGGGGACGAACCCGCCGACCGAGGCGGTCACCGACGCGCCGCGGTGGTGCTGGCGGCCCACCGCCGCGCAGTTCCGGGCCAGCTCGGCGATCCCCAGGGTGTCCTCGTCGGTCTCGGTGGGCAGGCCGGTGAGGAAGTACAGCTTCACCCGCCGCCAGCCCTGCGAGAAGGCCGACTCCACCGCCCCGTAGAGGTCCTCCTCCCGGATCAGCTTGTTGATGACCTGGCGCATGCGCCAGGTGCCCGCCTCCGGGGCGAAGGTCAGCCCGGTGCGGCGGACCTTCTGGATCTGGCTGGCCACGCCGACCGTGAAGGCGTCCACCCGCAGGCTGGGCAGGCTCACCGACACCTGGCCCCGGCAGGCCGGGTCGTCGATGATGCCCTTGACGGTGGTGTCGATCCCCGAGAAGTCGGCGCTCGACAGCGAGGTCAGGCTGATCTCGTCGTAGCCGGTCCGGGCCAGGCCGTCGGACGCCATCTGCAGGACCTGCGAGGTGGGCCGCTCGCGCACCGGGCGGGTGATCATGCCGGCCTGGCAGAAGCGGCAGCCCCGGGTGCAGCCCCGGAAGATCTCCACGTTGAGCCGGTCGTGCACCACCTCGGTCATGGGCACCAGCTGGCGGCGGGGGTAGGGCCAGGCGGCCAGATCGGCGATGGTGCGCTTCTCCACCCGCTCGGGGGTCTCCGGGTACCGGGGGGTGACGGCCACGATGTCGGGGCCGTCGTATTCCACCTGGTAGCAGGAGGGGACGTAGACCCCGGGGATGGTGGCCAGGTCCCGGAGCAGGCGCTCCCGGGACCCGGGGGTCCGCCCCCCGGCCTTCCACTCCCGCACGGCGTCGGTGAGCTCGCCCACGACCTCCTCGCCGTCGCCGATGACGAACACATCCACGTAGTCGGCCAGCGGCTCCGGGTTGAACGCGCAGTGCCCGCCGGCCACGATCAGCGGGTGCTGAGGACCCCGCTCGGCGGCGCGGACCGGCACGCCGGCCAGGTCCACGCAGTTCAACAGGTTGGTGTACACCAGTTCGGCCGACAGGTTGAACGCCAGCACGTCGAACTCCCCGGCGGGGGCGTGGCTGTCGACGGAGAACAGCGGTATGGACCGCCGGCGCATCTCCGCCTCCATGTCGGTCCAGGGGGCGTAGGAGCGCTCGGCCCGGGCGTCGTCGCGCTCGTTGATGATCTCGTAGAGGATCTGCAGGCCCTGGTTGGGCAGCCCGATCTCGTAGGCGTCGGGGTAGAGCAGCAGCCAGGACACCCGCCCGGTGAGAGGACCCGGACCGACGGCCCCGTCCTCGCATCCGATGTAGCGGGCGGGCTTGGATACCCGCGCCAGAACCGGTTCGATCTGGGGCCAGAGGGACGTCATGTCCCTTGCCAGTCTAGACCGGGGCGACCGCGAGACCGACGGCCCGAACCCCCCGCAAGGGTGCGGGTCAGCTGAACCGGCGCATGCGGACGCTCTCCACCAGGCCCAGGCCGGCGAAGGTGGCGATTACCGCCGATCCCCCGTAGCTCATCAGCGGCAGGGGGATCCCGGCCACCGGCATGATGCCGAGGGTCATGCCGACGTTCTCGAACACCTGGAAGGTGATCATGGCCAGCACCCCGACGCAGACGAGCGTCCCGAAGGAGTCCCGCGACAGGGTGGCCGCTCGCCAGGTCCTCCAGATCACCACCAGGAACAGCAGCAGCAGGATCCCGGAGCCGACCAGGCCGAGCTGCTCGCCGACGGCGGTGAAGATGAAGTCGGTGCGCTGCTCGGGGACGTAGGACAGGTTGGTCTGGGTGCCCTTGCCCAGCCCCTGGCCGGTCACCCCGCCGTTGCTGACGGCGATCTTGGACTCGGCGACGTTGTACATGGTCGCCCCGGCCACGGTCTGCAGCAGGGCCGGGTTGGGCTGGTTGGGGGCGTTGACGAACGATGTCAAGCGGTCCCTCTGGTAGGCCTTGAGCACACCGAGCTGCACCACCGCCACGGCGATGGCCACGGTGAGCACGCCGAGCAGGGCCAGGTGCTTCCCCGACGCCCCGCCGATCAGCAGCACGGCGATGAGCACGGCGGCCAGGACCAGGGCCGAACCCAGGTCGGGCTGCTTGTAGATCAGCACGAACGGGATGCCGGCCAGGGCCAGCACGACGGCCAGGCCCTTGCCCGTCAGACGCCCCCGAGCGGAGGCGCAGTAGGCGGCCAGGGCGATGATGAGCCCGATCTTGGCGAACTCCGACGGCTCCATCTGGTAGCTGCCCACCTGGAACCAGGCCTGGGCGCCCTTGCTCTTGTGGCCCACCACGTAGACCGCCAGCAGCATGAAGATGCAGAAGCCGTACACCAGCAGCGCCCAGTCCCGCAGCTTGCGGTAGTCCACGGCCGCCACCACGAGCATGACCACCGTGCCGAGCACCATGTACATGGCCTGCTTCTTCAGGAAGTAGGTGGGGCTGAGCCCGGAGGCCTGCAGCTGGTCGCGGGTGGCGGTGTAGACCATGAGGCATCCGAAGGCCCCGATGACCAGGGCGGTCAGGGCCAGCAGCGGGTCGAAGTGGCGCCACTTGCGGGGGGCCACACCCTGGCGGCGGGAGGCGGTCCGGGAGGTGGCCGGGATGTCGGTCTTCAGCATGGGCTGGGATCCATCAGTTCTGGCCGCCGCTGCCGGTCGCCGAGTAGGAGACCGGCTGCAGCGGGAAATGGAACAGGGCGTCGTATATCTCGCGGACCACCGGACCGGCGACGGACGCGCCGTAACCGGAGTCCTCCATGAACGCGTCGACCACGTACTGGGGATTGCTGACCGGGGCGAAAGAGGTGAACACGGAGGTGGCCTGGCGGGGAGCGTTGACCTGGGCGGTGCCTGTCTTGCCGGCGATGCCCACCGAGGCGACGGGCGTGCCGTTGAACACACCGTACGCGGTGCCGCGGGAATTGTTGACGACACCCTGGAAGCCGGCCAGCATGGCGGCGCGCCACTCCGGCTGCAGCTCGACGCGGGCGGCCACCTGGGGGGCGAACACCTTGGCCACCCTGCCGCTGCCCGACTGGGCGTCGACCACCAGTTGCGGGACGTAGCGGGTGCCGCCGTTGGCGAAGGTGGCGTAGGCGTTGGCGAGCTGCACGGGCGTGACCAGCAGCTCGTCCTGGCCGATGGCCAGCTGGTCGCTGTTGCCCGGGTACCACTGGGCCTGCTGGAACACCCCGGGGTGGGCCTGGTGGTCCTTGACGTAGGACCGGGGGGTGGGCACCTTGCCGGCGGACTCGTTGGGAAGGGCGATCCCGGTCGGCGAACCGAAGCCGTACTGCCTGGCCACGTTCTGCAGGGCCTCGTCGCCGTACTGCTGGCGGCCGTACCACAGCTTGAGGCCGATGGTGTTGAAGTAGTTGTCGCTGGACACGGTGATGGCCTGGGCCAGGTCGATGGGCCCGTAGGCCTCCCCGTTGTCGTTGTGGGCGACGAAGTTGCCGACCTGCATGCTGCCGGTGTCGTTGAAGATGCTGTACGGGGTGACCAGCCCGTACCTGAGGCCGGCGGTGGCGGTGACCAGCTTGAAGGTGGAGCCCGGGGCGTAGGCCCCCTGGATGGTGCGGTCGAGCAGCGGGTAGCTCGGGTTGTCGAGCAGCGCCTTGTAGTTGGCCTGGCTGATGCCCCCCACGAACTGCGACGGGTCGTAGGTGGGGGTGGTGGCCAGGGCCAGGATCCGGCCGGTCCTCGGGTCCTCGACCACGGCCGAGCCGGCCGGGGCGGCAAAATCCCGGTTGGTGGTGGGATCGAAGGTCTGGCGGGCCGCCGCCAGCCCCTGGGCCAGCGCCTGCTCGGCGACCAGCTGGATGTGGCCGTCGATGCTCAGCCTCAGGTCGTTGCCGGGGACCGGCGGGGTGCCGGTGAGGGA
>JAKAXG010000323.1 GCA_021827225.1 Actinomycetes bacterium
CCGTGACCGGCTCCACGGAGGAGCGCCGGGCCCGGCGGGAGTAGGCGTGCATGCGGGCCAGCAGCCGGCGGGCGACCCACTCCGGCGCCCCGGCGCCGGGCGTGTAGCGCCCCTCGAAGACGAAGCCTTCCTGCTGGAGCACGGCCAGCGCCCAGGCCACCCGGCCCGGCGGGAGGGTGCTGGCCTGCGCCAGGGCCGCGGCGGTGGTGACCCCGCTCAGCTCCAGGTGCCCCCGGATGGCTGCCACCGTGCCCTCGTCGCCGCCGGCGAGGGCGGCCCGGGCGGCCGGCAGCGTCTCGGCGGTGGTCCACAGCTCGGCGCCGTCGGGGGTCTGCAGAGCCACCGCCCGGTTGCCGGCGGCCAGCCGGTCGAAGAGGGGCCGCCACGGCTCGGCCGCCCGTAGCACGACCGTCGAGGACAGCAGGTCGTGCAGCTCGTCGGGCGAACCCGGCGCGGGCTGTATCTCGGCGTGCACGGCCGATATGGCGGCCGGGTCCAGCGCCCCGAGCGACGACAGGTCGGGGGCCAGCCCGCGCCGCAGCTGCACGGCGTTGGTGCGGCGGTTCTGGAACTCCTCGTCGTCGAGGAAGGCGTAGGGCCGGGCGGTGACGATCTCGTGCGCCAGCACCGACGGCTCGGTGGTGTCCCGGCAGTGCACCTCCAGGTCACCGGTCTCGATGCGCTCGACGACGGCCCGCGCCCCCTCCAGGTCCATGGCCTCGTGGAGGGTGTCGGCGATGGTCTGGCGCACGAGGACGTGGTCGGGGATCTCGCGGGGCCCGACGATGTTGTCCTGACAGGCGGCCGCCTGGGGGAAGACGGCGGCCAGCAGGTCGTCGGCTTCCATGCGCTGTATGGGAGGGGGGTTGCGCCGGCCGCCCTTCCAGCGCAGCACCATCAGGGACCGGTTGAGGTTCCACCGCCAGCGGGACTGGAACATGGGCGAGTCCAGGATGGCGTGGGCCAGGGTGTCCTCGAGGGTGCTGCTCGACAGGTATCCCGGGACCTCCTCGAGCGGGAAGCTGTGGTGCGGGCCGAGCGACAGCACCACGGCGTCGTCGGTGGCCGCGGCCTGCAATTCAAAGTTGAAGCGACGGCAGAACTTCTTCCGCAGGGCCATCCCCAGGGCCCGGTTGATCCGGGCCCCGAACGGTGAGTGCAGCACCAGTTGCATGCCGCCGGTGTCGTCGAAGAACCGTTCGAGCACCAGCAGCTCCTGCGTGGGCATGGCCCCCAGGGCGGCCCGGCCGGCCGCCAGGTAGTCCACGACGGTGGCCGACGCCACCGGGTCGATCCCGGCCGTCTCGGCCAGATACCGGCGGGCCCCGTCCGGGTCCCCGGCGCAGACGAAACCGTCGACCCGGCGGCGCAGTTCCGACACTTCCTGCGACAGCTCGGCCGTGCGGGCGGGTGCCTCTCCCAGCCAGAACGGCACGGTCGGTGGGGTGTCGCCGGCGTCGCGGACGCGCACCACGCCCGCCTCCACCCGGCGGATCTGCCACGAGTGGCTGCCGAGCAGGAAGATGTCCCCCGGGGACGACTCGACCGCCCAGTCCTCGTTCACCGTGCCGACCAGGGCGTCGTCGGGCTCGGCCAGGACCCGGTAGTCGCCGGTCTCGGGGATGGCGCCGCCCGAGGTGGCGGCGGCCAGCCGGGCGCCCTTGCGGGGGCGCAGCTCGCCGTTGACCCGGTCGTAGTGCAGGTAGGCGCCGCGCCGACCCCGGCCGGTCTGGATGCCGTCGCTGACCAGGTCGAGCACCTCGGCGAAGTCGCGGTCGCTGAGGTGGCGGTAGGGGTCGGCCCGGCGGAGCAGCCCCAGCAGGTCGGCGCGGCCCCACTCCCGGGCCGAGACCTCGGCCACCACCTGCTGGGCGGCGATGTCGAGAGGCAGGCGGGCTGTGACGATGGCGTCGAGGCGACCGGCCCGGACGGCGGACAGGAGGGCGCTGCACTCCACCAGCTCGTCGCGGGTGAGCGGGAAGAGCCGCCCCCGCGGCGTGCCGTCGCGCGAGTGGTTGGACCGGCCCACCCGCTGGAGGAAGGTGGCGATGCTCCGCGGGCTGCCGATCTGGCAGACCAGTTCCACCGGCCCGACGTCGATGCCCAGCTCCAGCGACGCGGTGGCCACCAGCGCCCTCAGGTCGCCGGCCCGCAGCCTGGTCTCCACCCGGTGGCGGCGCTCCTTGGAGAGGCTGCCGTGGTGGGCGGCGACGACGTCGTCGCCCAGGCGCTCGGCGAGCTGGTGGGCCAGCCGCTCGGCCAGCCGCCGGGTGTTGACGAACACCAGGGTGGTGCGGTGCTCGGCCACCAGGGCGGCGATGCGGTCGAGCACGTCGCCCATCTGCGCCGCCGACGCCACGGCCTCCAGCTCGCCGTCGGGCAGCTCGAGGGCCAGGTCGAGCTCCCGGCGGTGCCCGACGTCGACCACCGCCGGCAGCGGCCGGTCGCCGACCAGCAGCCGGCCGACCACCTCCACCGGGCGCTGGGTGGCGGAGAGACCGACCCGCACCGGCCGGCGGTCGCAGAGAGCCTCGAGCCGTTCCAGCGTCACGGCCAGGTGGGCCCCCCGCTTGTCGCGGGCCACGGCGTGGATCTCGTCGACGATGGCGGTACGGGTGCTCCTGAGCATCTCCCGACCCCGGGGGCTGGTGAGAAGGAGGTACAGCGACTCGGGGGTGGTGACGACGAACGCCGGTGGCCGGCGCAGCATGGTGGACCGCTCGGACGCGGTGGTGTCCCCGGTGCGGACCGCCACCCGGATGGGCGCCGGCTCCATGCCCAGCTCCCGGGCCACCTCGGCGATGCCGGCCAGCGGCTTCTCCAGGTTCTCGGCGATGTCGACGGCCAGGGCCTTGAGCGGCGACACGTAGACGACCCGGACCCCCCGGCCGACGTCCAGCCCGGCCCGGTGCTCCAGGTAGAGGGTGTTGATGGCGGTCAGGAAGCCGGCGAGCGTCTTCCCGGAGCCGGTAGGGGCGGCGACGAGGGTGTCACGGCCGGCGGCGATGAGCGGCCAGGCCAGGCGCTGGGGTTCGGTCGGCCCCAACGGGAACCGCCGGGCGAACCACTCGGCGACGGCCGGGTGGAACGGCTGGCCGGCCACCTCCACCACGGAGCGGTCCTCCCACAGCCGGGGCTGGGCCCCTCCGGCCGGGGCGGACAGCAGGTCGACCACGCCGCCGATGGTAGACGTCGAACGGGCGTTCGGTCCACCCGGTAATCGCCCGATAGGGTCCAACGGCCCTGGCTGCGCGGATGGCCGAACTGGGACGCTGAGCCCGTGACGCTGCAGAAGGCCACCGTCAAGGAGTTTCCCGCCATGACCGCCGAGATGATCATCGCCGAGATGGTGCGTGACTGGACCCGCCGGACCCTGCCGGGGGACACCGCCGCCGCCGACGCCGCGGTGGCCTACGCCCTCGAGAGCTTCGCCGGCGGAGCCTCGGCCAGCGAGGCGTGCGAGGAGGCCCGCAAGATGGTGCTGTGCCGGTCCCGTCATCCCTCGGCCATGCCGAGGGTCCGGCTGGTGGCAGCTTCCTGATCGTCACGGAGGCCCCTACCGTGGGGGGATGATCCGAGACGCCACTCCCTCCGACACCGGCGACCTGCTCCGCCTGATCAGGGAGCTGGCGGCCTACGAGAAGGAGCCCGACGCCGTCGAGGCGACCGAGGAGGATCTGCGCCAGGCCCTGTTCTGCCCCCATCCCAAGGTGTTCGCGGTGATCGCCGAGGAGGGCGGGGCGGCGGTCGGCATGGCGCTGTACTTCCTGTCATTCTCCACCTGGACCGGCCGCCACTCCCTCTACCTGGAGGACCTCTTCGTCGAGCCGGAGCACCGGGGCAGGGGGCTGGGACGGGCTCTGCTCACCGCTCTGGCCCGCCGGGCGGTGGAGTCGGGCTGTCGCCGGATGGAATGGGCGGTGCTCGACTGGAACGAGCCGGCCATCGGCTTCTACCGGGCCCTGGGCGCCCGGCCCATGGACGAATGGACGGTGTTCCGCCTGAGCGGCGAGGCCCTGGCCGCCGCCGCGCCGGCCGAGCCGGAGTGAGGACCGGGCGCAGGGGCCGGCCCCTTTTTCCGGATCAGAGAAGGCAGGCCAGCGGGCTGGTGCGGAACTGCTGCAGGAGCTCCTGCACGTCCCGGTAGACGTGGCGGGCGCCGGCCTCGCTCAGCTCGTGTTGGCTGAAGCCGCCGGTCTCGACGGCGATGCAGCCCACGCCGGCGGCCCGGGCCGCCTGCACGTCCCACACACTGTCCCCTACCGCCAGCGCCCGGGCCGGGTCGATCCCGCCCGCCCGCATGGCGGCCACGAACACGTCCGGCGCCGGTTTCGAGGACTCCACCTCGTCGGCGGTGGTCTGGGCGACGATGGCGTCGTCGGCGTCGATCAGCCGGCGTAGCGCCTCGAGCTCGTCCTGGGGGGCCGAGCTGGCCAGGACCACCCGCAGACCGGACTCCGAGCACCTGCGCAGCAGGGCGGCGGCGCCGGGAAAGACGCGGGCGTCGCCCATGACCTCGCGGTAACGGTCGGACCGCCGCTCGCGTGCGGCCTCGCACGGATGCCCCAGCAGCTCGGGGACCAGCTGGTCGCCGCCCATACCCACCAGCCGGTGGATGGCGTTCATCGGCGCCCACTCGCCGGCGTCGTGCAGAGCCCGGGACCAGGCGATGGTGTGCAGGTAGTTGGTGTCGACGAGCGTGCCGTCGAGATCGAACAGCACCCCCGCTCCGAGATCGGCCATCGTCTGCATCTACCCGGCGGGAGCGGCCTCGTCCCCGCTCGGCAGGTCCCGCCACATCCTCACGATGGTGGACTGGCTGGCGGTGGCCAGCAGGGCTCCCGACTCGGACCAGAGGTGCACGTCGCCGTGGCCGAAACCGTTGACCACCTGGTGCACCCGCACATCGAGCAGAACCCATTCGGTCGGCACGATCCGGCCCAGGCGCAGGGTGTTGTCCAGGCTGTTGCCGCCGGCCCGCAGGCCCAGGGCCTGGCCGATCCCGAACGGTACGTAATCGCCGAGCACCGCCAGAGCGGCGGCGGACATGTCCAGCACCTCCGGCAGCTTGGCCCACAACACCGACCGGCCGGCGGGCATCCCCGGCCCGGGCAGCTCGTCCAGGGTCCGGCCCCGGGCCAGGCGGGTGTCCAACCGGTCCGGCAGCCACTCCCCTGTGCTCGGGAACCGCCATTCCCGGGCCCGGCACCGCCCGGGCGGCGGCACGTCGGGCATCTCGGCCCAGGTCCCGTGCGCCTCCATGGGCCGCTGGCCCAGGGCCGCGTTGACGGTCAGCACCTCCCGGTCGGCCACGTGGCCGACCGCCCGGGCCTGGGTGATCTGGTGGCCGGACACGGCCACGGTCACGTCGAGGTCCATCACCTCCGGGGGGCGGGTGTAGGACAGGTACTGCCCGGTGGCCCACACGACCGGTCGGCCCGTCGTGCCCTCGAGAGCGGCGATGGCGGCGCCCAGGCCGCAACCGCCGAAGAGGAAGCCGCCCGGGGTGCACACGCCCGGGGTGATCGGCAGGACCCAGCGGTAGGGGTTGTGCGTAGGCTGCAGTCCGAGGAACGTGCGGGCGTCCACGGGGCGGGCATGCTAGCGGCAGGTGCCTCCCGGCCCGGGTGGCCGGCGACCGCCGTGCGGGTGGGCGGCCCCGGCGCCGGCCCCCGTCAGGCCGAGGCCAGCTCGTACTCGGCGGCCAGGCGGCGCAGGCGCTGCTTCAGCGCCT
>JAKAXG010000324.1 GCA_021827225.1 Actinomycetes bacterium
CCAGGCGGCCGGCGGTCATGCCGCCGACCTGTCGGCCGAGGACGGCACCGGAGGCGGAGATGAAGAACGTGGTGGGAAGCCCGTAAGCGCCGTAGCGGTCAGCGGTGCGGGCGGAGGGGTCGAACGCCAGCGGGTAGGTGACCCCGCTGGCTTTGGCGAAGGAGACTGCCGCGCTGCGCTGGTCGCTGGTATCGATGCCGACGAACTGGACCCGGCCGGTGAGCAGGTGGGCCTGGTCGGCGAGGGCGGGCATCTCCTTGCGGCACGGGGGGCACCATGACGCCCAGAAGTTGAGGACCACGGGCCGCCCCGCGAGGCTGTCGGAGCGGAGGGTGGCGGCTGGGTCGGCCAGGTTGGGCAGCGCCCATGCCGGTGCCGGCTTTCGGTTCCCGGGGTCGAACGATCCGGTGCTGGATACCAGACCGGGCGAAGCGGTGGGCGACCCCGCCGCCGGTCGCGATACGTAAGACACCGCGGTGCCGGTCAGGGCCCCGGCGGCGGAAGCGGCGGCGGCGACAGCCCACCACTTCGGCCCGGCACGGCGTCGCCCGGACCGGGTGGTTCCGGTGTCGGCGGGGCCGGTCACAGCGGAGGCCATCCGAGCTGGGCGAAGCGGGTCTGCAGCGGTATGAACAGCCCTTTCCACTGGCCGGTTACGAACATGATCCCGACCGCGACGAGCAGCAGCCCTCCGGCTGTCTCTATCAGCCGTCCCCGCCGGCGCAGCCAGCCGAGCGATGTGCGGGCCCGTGAGTAGCCGAGGGCGAGGGCCAGGAACGGAAGTCCGAGCCCGAGGGAGTATAAGGCGAGGAGGGCTGCTCCTTCGGGTACGGTGCTGCTGGCGCTGGCCACCGCCAGCACGCTGGCCAGGACCGGACCGATGCAGGGCGTCCAGCCGAACGCGAAGGCCATCCCGAGGGGGAACGCCCCTTTGGGTCCGGCCGGGAGGCGGGCCAGATCCACTCGTCGTTCCCGGGCCAGGAACGGGATCCGTAACAGGCCGGTGCTGGCCAGGCCCATGACGATGATGAATACGCCGGCCACCTGCAAGATCCCCGACATGTGGCGCAACAGGAGGGAACCGACCAGAGTGGCCGACGCCCCGAGCGCGGTGAATACGACGGTGAAGCCGGCCACGAAGGCCACGGAGGAGCGCAGCACCAGGGGGTTGGCGCCGCGGCGGTCGATATCGGAGATGGGCAGCCCCGATATGTAGGACAGGTAGCTCGGAATGAGCGGCAGCGCGCAGGGAGAGGTGAACGACACGATCCCGGCCACAATGGCCATGAGCGGCAGTAGCGGGCTCATGCGACGAGAGACAGACGTAGGTAGCGGGCGATCCGCTGGCCCCACTGCTCGAGGCCACCGGGGGGCAGATATCCGGTCCCGTCGGAGCGCTGGGCGACCTGTGGGGCGGCCAGATACCGTTCGTGGCCGCCTGGGCCGAGGAAGTACAGGTAGTCGGCGTGGTCGCTCTGAGACGCTCCCGCCGGTGTTTCGACTGCGATCCCGTAGTCGTTCCAGACGGTTTGTAGCGCCGCTGGGTTGCCGGTGAGGAAGTACCAGTTGCCGAACCCGGACAGGCCTTGCTCCTGGCTGAATCTGGCGACGGCGGCCACGGAGTTGGCGGCGGCGTCGACGTTGACGGCTACGAACTCGACACGGGAGGCGACCGGTCCCAGGTCCGTCTCGGCGGTGCGGAACATCTGGGCCAGCACCGGGCAGATCTCGGTGCAGCGCGAGTCCATGAACGCCACCAGCACCGCCTTGCCGGCGAAGCTTGACAGAGTGACCGGGTGGCCGTGCTGGTCGGTGAGGGCGAATCCGGGGGCGGCCCGACGGTGGAGGGAGGAGACGGCCGCCGACTGCGGCTGCCCGGCCGGGATCCGCTGGCGCACGTAGAGGTAGGCGCTGAGCGACATGGCAACCGCCATGGCCGCGCTGAAAGGGATCACCCCGAAGGTGAACCATCGGGCTACCGGCCTGGGGGTGCGGACGGGCGGGTCGTTGAGGCAGTGGCCGAGGGCCGCGGGCGACGAGCGGTCCGAAACCGGCGGGGCAGCGCCCGTCTGCTCGCCACCGCGTCGCGCCACGGCCGCACAATTTACTACTACGTGTCGTCGCCGGGCCAGCCGGTCAGGTCTGGCGAGCCCGGCGCTCGCCGCCTACCTTCCCGCGCCTAGCGCAGGTCCGCGGTTACCGTCGGCGGCGCCGCTCCCGCGATATGGGCCCTTCACGAGACTCCCCCGGCTTTGGGATCGGACGGCGGTCCGGGGCAGACCGGTTCGGGCGAGTCGCGGCCGTGGAACGGTGTCGGCCGCACCAGCCGGCGCCGGGTCGCCCAAGCGAAGATCACCCCACCGGCCAGCAACAGCGCCAGCGTCTGATCGATGCCGGCGCCGATCGCCCGGGGCCCGTAGACGAAAAAGGCGACCAGCAGCGCGCCCATGACCGCGGTCGACGCGGCCGCGGCGGCGGCCAGCCCTCGGTGGGCGTGCGGCGAAAGCTGCACGTCGGGCAGCCCGCGGTGGCCGACGGTCAAGAACACGGTGGCGGTTACTGAGTCCAGGAAGAATTCCAGCAGCAGGAAGAACCCTGCGGCGGAGAGCAGGAGACGGAAAAAGTCCCCGAGGGAGGAGAACGACAGTTGCAGCACCACCACCACGGCTGTGGCGGCGAGCGGTGCCACAACCGCGACGGTCGGGACCCGCCGGTGGCTCAGCCGGGCGAACCCAGACGGCATCAAGCCTTCCCGCCCCATGGCGAACAGGGCCCGGCTGAGGATGTAGGTGGTGAGCCACAAGCCGCCGGCGGTGGAGGCCAGGACTGGGACCAGCACGATCCAGGCCTGGCCGGGGAACAGCCGGGCGCCCCAGACGGCCATCGGATCGGGCGCGTTGGCCAGCGAAGCCAGAGGTGTCTCGGCCAGCATGAGCGGGTAGATGGCGGCGTAGAAGCCGAGCGCCGCGAACGCCCCCACGATCCCGCCGAAGCCCGGGTCCTGCCTGGGCCGGCGGGACTCCTCGGCTGCGTAGGAGTCGATCTCCCAACCGTCGAGGATGGTGGCGGCCACCACCGCCACCACGAGCATCCCGGCCACCGGAGGCGGACCGAAATGCACCGGGACGGCCAGAGAAGACAGCCGGGCGGCACCGGCGACGGCCAGCACCGCCAGAGCGAGCATCTCCACTGCGAGGAACGCCTGGGTCAGCCTGGCTGTCGGTCTGGCCCCGGCGAGTAGGGGTAGCGCCGCGAAAGCAATCCAGAACAGGGCCACCGCCGTAAGGGCAGCGGCATTGCCCTGGGCGTGCGGGGCGACCAGCGCAAGGGTGTAGGTGGCGGCAGGAATGGCGATCGGCGGGATGGAGGCGAAGTAGGCGAGCAGGAGGATCCAGGCCTGGAACCGAGCCGCCGCCGGCCCCACCACCCTGGCCGACCAGTGATACGACGCCCCCGCATGGGGAAAGTGGCGGTTGAGGACCCTGAAGACAAAGCTCGATACCAGAAATGGAGCGGCCAGAACCCCGATGGCCGGCAGTGTCCCCCATCCGGCGGCTCCGACCATCACCCCGCCGGTGGCCGCCACCGAGAACAGCGGCCCGACGCTAGAGACCGACAGCGGCACGAGATCCCACCGGCGGAAGCTTTGGGCCAAGCCCACGTCGCTGGCCTCTGCCGAGGGGCGGGAGCGTCGTCGGGGCATTCTCACCGGGCGTTCCTCGCTGCAGCAGCCTTCTCCGCGGTCACTGGTTGACCACCCGTGACGCTAACACGGCCCTAGAGATTCGTCGACTCCGACACGCAGTAGTTGACCGGGGCCGGCGGCTTGGCCTACCGTGGCGGGCAGACATGACTACTCGACGGTTCTTTCCCCGCCGGGTGGCCATCGGCGCAAGCGTGGCGCTGTTCGGCCTCCTCGCCCAACCTGCTACCGCCAGAGCCGATCAGATCGGCGATATGCGAGCCCAGGCATCCCATTTGGCGGCCCAGATCGACGTTCTGGGGGTCAAGGAGTCGGCCCTGTCCGAGCAGTACGACAAGGCCGTCCTGGACCGGCAGCAGGCCGAGGCGGCCGTGGGCCGCGCTGAGGAGCAGGTGCGAGCGGCGGCCGCCACCGTGTCATCGGCCCGGGCGTCGCTGGAGCGGCAGGCAGTAGCCGCCTACACGGGTCAGGGCCGCCTGACGGCCAGAGCCCAGACCAGCATCCGCAGCGCTGAGCAGGCCGTTGTGAGGGACGAATATGCCTCTGTGGCGACCGCCAGCCAGAGCGACGTCCTCGACCGGTACCGCACCGCCCAGCTCCAGGTCCGTTCAGCCGAAGAGCAACTGTCGGCGGCGGCGCGCGCCGCGGCCGCCCGGCTCGCCTCCGTGGACAAGGCCCGCTCCAGTGTGCAGGCGTCCCAAGCCCGCCTGCAGGCCACCTACGCTCAGGTCAAAGGACAGCTCGCCACCCTGGTGGCCCAGGCCCAGGCGGCCCGGGAAGCAGAACGTCAGCGCCAGGCCCAGCAGGCGCTGGCGGCCCAGCAGGCCGCTCGACAAGCAGCCGCCAGACATGCGCTGCTCGCCCAGCAGGTTGCTCCAGCGCCGACCTTCTCCGCTCCGCTCCCAACGCCCGCTCGCGTGGCGCCCAGCGCCGCCCCGGCACCGGAAGCCGTTCCCGCCGGGCCCGTTCCCGCTGCGCCTAGTGCCGCCCCGGCATTGAACGTCGTTCCGGTGGTGCCGGTACAGCCTGTTCCCCAGCCGCCGGTCCCCACGGGGAGTGGAGGATCGGCGGCGGTCGCAGCCGCCGAGAGCCGCCTCGGCGATCCCTACGTCTGGGGCGCGGCCGGCCCCAACAGCTTCGACTGCTCCGGGCTCACGATGTGGGCCTGGGCGCATGCCGGTGTGTCCCTGCCCCACTACAGCGCGGCTCAGTACGAGTCCACCACCCATATCCCGATGAGCGACCTGCAGCCCGGCGATCTGGTGTTCTTCGCCGATCCGGGCGAACACGAAGCGATGTACATCGGCAACGGGCAGATAGTGGAGGCGCCCCACACCGGCGCCAATGTGCGGATCATGCCGCTGTACTCGCAATTCGTCCTGGCCAGCCGGCCATGACACAGTGGCGGTCATGTCCCACCTGGACATCCGGCGGTGGCTGAGCGCCCATGACCGAAGCAGCCGTGGAGCGTGGACCCGCCCCGTCCCGGCCTCTCGGGCGGAGGCGAAGCGTTTGGGTGATCTCCGGCGTCGCTGTGGCCGCGGTCGGCGCCCTCACCGCGGTGTTGGCCGTGGCCCGACCGACCAGCCAGCAGGCCGCCGCCAGCCCGCTGCTCGGCCGCCCGGCGCCGCCGATAGCCGGGCCGGGCATCGTCGGCGGTCCGCACTCCTTGTCAGAGTTTGCCGGCAAGTGGGTGCTGGTCAACTTCTTCGCCAGCTGGTGCGTGCCGTGCCGCCAGGAGGAACCACAGCTCGAAGCTTTCCAGCAGCAGCACTCGGCCCGGGGCCACGCCACGGTGCTTGCGGTGGAGTTCGACCAGACCGATCTCAAAGCGGCACCCGCCTTCTTGGCCGGGTTCCACGCCACCTTCCCGGCAGTCAGCGACCCCGCCGCCGAGATCCGCTACGGCGTGACCGGAATCCCCGAGACGTACCTGGTGGACCCGACCGGAACGGTGGTGGCGAAGGTCTTCGGGGCGGTAACCGCAGCCGAGATGGACGGCCAGATCGCCCGTCTGCGCTGACCCGGGTC
>JAKAXG010000325.1 GCA_021827225.1 Actinomycetes bacterium
CGATCTGTCATCCACGATGCCCAGTACCGAGGGTGCGAGTACCCGGCCAGGAAGGGCTGGGGCCACAGCACCATCGAGTACGCCGTGGCCGCGGCCAGCCTGGGCGGGGCCCGGCGGCTGGCCCTGTTCCACCACGACCCGGCCCGAACCGACGGCGACATCGACCGGATCCTGGCCGGGCTGGACCCGTCGCCGTCGGGGTTGATCGTCACGGCCGCCGCCGAGGGCTGCTGCGTGCGGCTCGGTCAGCCCGGGCGGCGACCGGGGCCGTCCCGACCGGCCGGCGAGCCCCCCGCCGTAGTGGGGCCGGCCGCCGCGGACCCGGCTCGCTCCGTCCTGCTGGCCCTGCCCGACGACGGCGTGGCACAGGTCTTCCGGGAGGCGGCCGAGGAGATGCAGCTCCCGGTGGAGAGGCTGCCGCCCGTCTGGTTCGGGCGGATGGATCCCACCACCGTGGTCGTGATCGACTGCGACCGGCCCGACTGGCGCGATCGCCTGGCCGGTCTGCAGGCCCGCGGAGCGGCGTGCAACCCGGTGGTTCTCGGTGTCACCCGGCGCCGGCCGCCCTCCGGAGGCGACCCTTCGGTGGCCGGGTGGCTGGTGTGGCCGGCCTCCCCGGCCCACGTCCGGGCCAAGCTGCAGGCCGCCCTGCTGGGGCGGTCCTGCCGCTGGCAGGTGGCACCGGTCCCGGAGGACGAGGAGCGGCGCCTGGAGGCGCTCAGCCGGCTCGCCCTGCTCGACACCGTCCCCGAGGAGCGCTTCGACCGCATCGCCCGGCTGGCCCGGGACCGGCTGAAGCTGCCGGTGGCCCGGGTGGTGCTTGTCGACCGGGACCGCCAGTGGTTCAAGTCCCGGATCGGCGACGACCGGGTCCAGACACCGCGCGACGAGTCGGTGTGCGCCCACGTCATTCTCGAGGAGGAAGTGTTCCAGGTGACCGATCTGCTGCTCGACGAGCGCTTCGCCGACAGCCCGGTGGTCACCGGGCCGGAGCGGGCCCGCTTCTACGCCGGGGCACCGCTGGTGATGCCCGACGGCACCCGCGTGGGCACCCTGTGCGTGGTGGACCACAGGCCCCGTGTCCTCGACGCCGGCCAGCTGGCCGAACTGCGCCACCTGGCCCGGCTGGTCAGTAGCGAACTGGTAGCCGATGGGTGGTCACCGGCTGACGGCCCGGTCAGAGAAGCAGGCTCCCGCCATCCACCGTCAGCACCTCGCCGGTGACCCACGACGACAGGTCGGAGCAGAGGTACAGGGCGGCCCGGGCGATGTCCTCGGGCTGGCCGAGGCGCCGCAGAGGCCACGGCCGGGAAGCCTCCTCGCCCTCGGGCTCCCACAGGGCCCTGGCGAAATCGGTTTTCACCAGGCCCGGGGCGATGGCGTTCACCCGGACCTTCGGGCCCAGCTCGGACGCCAGGTGCTTGGTCAGGTGTATGAGCGCGGCCTTGGTCATGTCGTAGATCCCGATGGGCCCGGAGAAGGTCATGGCTCCGACCGATGAGATGTTCACCACCACACCGCCCCTCTCCGACATGGTCTGGCGCCAGGCTTCCTGGATCCACACCAGCGGGCCTCTCAGGTTGACCTCCACGGTCTTGTCGAAGCGGCCCAGATCTATGTCGATGGCCCGGCCGTAGTACGGGTTGGTGGCGGCGTTGTTCACGAGGATGTCCAGGCCCCCGAACCGCTCGATGGTGGCGGCCACGCAGGCCTGCGCGGCCGCCGGGTCGCCGGCGTTGGCGGCGAAGACCGCCGTCTCGCCCTGTATCGAGGCTGCGGCCTCCTCCAGCCCGGTGATCTTGCGCGAGGTGAGCATCACCGAAGCCCCGTTGCCCGCCAGCTCCGCGGCGATGGCCGCCCCGATACCCTTTGACGCCCCGGTGACCAGGGCCACCTTGCCGGTGAGGTTGACCGTCGTTGCCAAGTTCCCTGCCTCCTGCCCTCGATGGAATCCGCCGATGATCGCCCGGCCACCGGCCGGGCGCAACCGGGCCGGGCGCGACAACCGGGCGCGCCGGCGCCTGGCAGACTCGGCGGTCGTGCCCGTCCCGTCGCCGTCGCCATGATCTCACCGCCCCGCCGGGACCAGGCTTTCCCCGGCCGGATCCCGCCAGTGCGTCAGCAGTGGAGCCGACTCAGCCTGCCCGTGCGGGTGGCGGTCACCGCCGGGCCGGTGGTGGTGCTGGCTGCCATAGCTGCCGTCAACGCCGTCGCCGGCGTGACCATCGCGGTCCTGGTGCTGGGCCTGGCCGCGGCGACGGTCGTGTACGTGAAGAACCGCACCGACCTGCACAACGCCGCCGTGGACCGGGGCGATATCCCCCTGGCGGCCGATCCCCATTTCTCCGACGTGGACAGGGAGTCGTTGCCGACGGCTGTTCTGACCAAGCTCCGCCTGGACCACCTCGAGCCCGCCGGGATCGGCCGGGTGCGGCGGTTCGACGGCGGATGGATAGTGCGCCGCCGCAACCCCCGGGACGTGGCCGTGCTGATCGGTGACGACGGCGGGTGGGCCCGATTCGATCCGAGGCGGGTCAACGACCTGTGGGCGGTGACGGAGTACCGGGCCGGCCGGGGTCGCGAACCGGGGTGACCCCCGGCTCGGGCAAGCTGGACCGGTGCCCAACCCGATGTTCGTTCCGGACGAGCGGATGATGTCGCTCATCTTCGACTACTGCCGCGATCGGCTGAGACTGGAACCGGTGCCCCTGGACTACTCGGGGGAGAAGAAGATCCTCGACGGGGCGCTCGAGGGGCTGATGACGGCGGCGGGCAACGACCCGGAGCGGGTGCTCGGGATCTTCTCCGAGGTGCTGGCACCGGCGGTGGTCTCGTGCGACAGTCCCCGGTTCCTGGCCTTCATACCGGCCGCCCCCACCAAGGCATCCCTCCTGTTCGACATGGTGGTGTCGTGCTCGTCCCTCCAGGGCAGTTCCTGGTTGGAGGCGGCCGGGGCGGTGGCGGCCGAGAACCAGGCCCTGCGGGTGATCGCCGACCTGGCCGGGCTGCCGGCCACCGCCGGGGGGTGCTTCGTGTCGGGCGGGTCGGCCGGGAACCTTTCGGCTCTGGTCGTGGCCCGCGAGATCGGGCGGCGCCGGTTGGGGCAACGGGCTCCGGGCCGGCTCCGGATAGCCGTCAGCGACCAGGCCCACGCTTCGGTGGGGAAGTCGCTGGCGGTGATCGGGGTGGACCCGTTGGTGGTGCCGACCAGCCGGCAGCGCCTGACCGGCCCGGAGCTGGAGCGGGCCATCCGCGCCGATCCGGATCCCTCGAGCATCGTGGGCGTGGCGGCCACCGCCGGTACCACCAACGCCGGGATCATCGACGACCTGGCCGGCATCGCAGAGGTGGCCGGGCGGCGGGACCTGTGGTTCCACGTGGACGGGGCGTACGGGGGGGCGGGCCTGTTCGCGCCCTCGGTTCGCGACCGCTACGCCGGGGTGGAACTGGCCGATTCGCTGGTCATCGACCCGCACAAGTGGCTGTTCGCTCCCTTTGATTGCGCCTCGCTCCTGTACCGCAACCCGAACCTGGCCCGGGCGGTCCACACCCAGGACGCCAGCTACCTCGACGTCATCCACACCGATGCTCCGGAGGAGTGGAACCCGAGCGACTACGCCTACCACCTGACCCGGCGAGCACGGGGCCTGGCCCTGTGGTTCTCGCTGGCGGTGTACGGCACCGATGCCTACCGCGACGCCGTGGAAGCGGCCCTGGCCGTGGCGAGGGAGGCCGCCGAGCTGATCCGTGGCACCCCAGGCCTCACCCTGGTGCGCGACCCGGAGCTGTCGGTGGTGCTGTTCCGCCGGGACGGCTGGCGGGCCGGGGACTACGACCGGTGGTCACGGCGGTTGCTGCAGGACCAGGTCGGCTTCGTGACGCCGACCAAATGGGAGGGTGAGACGGTGGCCCGCCTGGCGTTCCTGCACCCGGAGACCTCCATATCGATCGTCCAGGAGATCCTCGGGACCATGCTGTCGTGAACCTGCCGGTTGCATCGGCCCTCCGGTTCGTCGACTCTGGCCCTAAAGACCCGGTGGCGGCCCTCCGATACCACACGGGGTGACCTGCGGAAGGGGACAGGAATGCACATCTCGTGCATCGGCGGACATGAGGAGCATGGTGCAATGCGGGCTGGGACACGTCTGGTGGCGGCGGGTGCGCTTCTGACCTCTCTGGTGGCCGGTGCGCCGGCCGCTTTCGCCGCACCTGCGGGGACCTCGGCGCCAGCGTGCGCCGCAGGTCAGGCGGTGCCGCCCGGGTCGCCGCCGGCGGTCCGGGTGATCGTCTCGGCCTCGGGGTACGGGACCGGTCCCGCGGACGCCGCCGCCGCCCACGCCGTGCGCTGTGCCGCAGGCCGGATCGAGCAGTCCTACAGCGCCATCGACGGGGTGCTGGCGACGGTGCCGGGCAGCCGCCTGGCCGCCCTTCAGTCCGACAAGAGCGTCGTCGTGGTCCCCGACGTCCCGGTGAGCGTGCAATCGACGGTCGTGTCTACCGGTCCCCACACGCCGAGCGACGTGTTCCGCCAGGAGACCGGAGCGGCCGCCCTGGCCGCCTCGGGGGACACCGGGCAGGGCATCAACGTGGCCGTCCTCGACACCGGTATCGACGCCCTGCCGGACTTCGCCGGCCGGCTGGTCGCCGGGGTCGACCTCACCGGAGCCCGTCAGCCGTTCACCGACAGTTACGGGCACGGTACCTTCGTAGCCGGGCTGATCGCCGGTGACGGCGCCTCCTCGGCCGGCCGCTACAGCGGCGAGGCCCCCGGTGCCGGCCTGGTCTCCGTCAAGGTCGCCGGTCCGAGCGGGCAGACGGACCTGGCCACCGTGATCGCCGGCGTGGACTGGGTCATCGCCCACCGCGGCACCGACCACATCCGGGTGCTCAACCTGTCCCTCGGCTTCCAGCCCTTCACCTCGGCCATGCGAAACCCCCTCGACCTGGCCGTCAACGCCGCGTGGCGGGCCGGGATCGTCGTGGTCACCTCCGCCGGCAACGCCGGCCCGTTCAACGGCACCATCATGTCGCCCGGCGACGATCCCCTCGCCATCACCGTAGGCGCCCTCGACGACATGGCCACCAAGGCCGTCTCCGACGATGAGATGACCGACTTCAGCAGCGTCGGTCCCACCAACCCTGACGGGTTCGCCAAGCCGGATCTGGTCACTTCGGGCCGGTCGGTGGTCAGCCTGGCCGCCCCCGGGTCGACCGTCTACGAGCAGAACGGCTCTGCCCGGGTGGGTGACGCTGACTTCGTGGGATCCGGGACCTCCTTCAGCTCCGCCATCACCAGCGGGGCGGTGGCCCTGCTGCTGGCTGCTCATCCGGACCTGACGCCGGACCAGGTGAAGGCCCGTCTGCTCGCCAGCACCCGTCCCGGCCCGGTCGGCAACCCGTTCGTCGACGGTCACGGGGCTCTCGACGTGGCCGCCGCCGTAGCCTCCGGACCGATGGATCTGGCCCAGTCGACCCACGGTCTGAGGCCGGTCGCCTTCGGGACGACCGTGTCCCTGGTCCCGTCGGGCCCGGCCGACACGTGGAACCCGTCCCTGTGGAATGGTGCGGCGTGGAATGGTGCGGCGTGGAACGGTGCGGCCTGGAACGGTGCGGCGTGGAACGGTGCCGCCTGGAACGGTGCGGCCTGGAACGGTGCGGCGTGGAATGGTGCCGCCTGGAACGGTGCGGCGTGGAACGGTGCGGCCTGGAACGGTGCCGCCT
>JAKAXG010000326.1 GCA_021827225.1 Actinomycetes bacterium
CGTCACCCCAGCCGTTCATCGCCAGGGTGACGAGGTTCGGGCCGTCTTCGAAATAACCGACCACCACAGCATGCTCACGGCCGGTCCGCCGCCCGATGGTGGTGATGCGCAGAGTCCCCCATCGGCCGGGCCGGGGTCTCCACAGGCCGATCCGACCACCGGTCCAGGCGTAGACGCGCCGAATCCAGAAGAGCCGGATGAACCAGCGTGGAGGAAGATGCACCTTGGCGGATTCCCGGCCGTCGTACCCGTCGCCAGGGAGGAATGGGAGTCCGACGTCGAAGCCATGGGCCGCGGACATCGCTGAGGCGGCGACCGGGGCGCACCAGCGGCTATCTGGCAACCGGGGTGATATCGACCGAGATCTCCACCGCCGGCACCGTCCCCCTGTTCTCGAGCCAGTGCACGGTGTTCCTATCCTCAGGCCAGCCCACCCCTGGCCCGTACTCCGTGGCCATCCCGTCCCGGTGGTCGGTGATCGTGCCCTGCAGTATGTAGACGATGCCCGGTCTGTCCTTGTGGTCGTGAACCGGGCCGAAGACGGCTCCAGGGTCGAAAGTGAACATGCGCATACGAAGTTGTCGTCCGGCCATGCCCTCGATCTCAGCGCCGAGGTCAACGGTTCCGAGCAACTCTGCCGTCACGCCTTTCCTCTCATGCGCCAGCTGCTCATCGCTCATGTCTGGTCCCCTCTCCTTGCTCCTCCTGGAAGCAGGCCTGCCGGTCCTCGACGCGGCCGCTCCGGTGGACTTCCCGGCGCCGGTTGGCGCGTGTCGTATATGACGTTCTCCTCTGCCCCCGACAGGAGCTCCATCCCAGCATGCCGGAGTGAACATGTTCCAGCGGCTGTTCCAGCGTTGGTTGGCCGAGCGTCTTCGGGCCTGGGTAGACGCCGGGCTTGTCTCCTCCCAGCAGGCCAGCGCCATCGCGGAACTGGAGCGCACTACGACAGAGCGGCAGAAGACCGGCAGAGGTGCAGATGCCGCAGGGCCGGGTCTTTCGCCGTTGGCCGAAGCCGCCTCCTACCTAGGAATCCTGCTCGTCGTCGTCAGCGGGGCGTTCGTGGTGCAGCGGTTCTGGGACGACCTGCACGGGTGGGGACGGCTGAGCGTGGGCCTGGTCGTGACTGGAGCCGGATTCGGCGCTGCGGCCGCGACGGCCCGACTGGGCGATGCAGGTTCGCAGCGTCTGTCGAGCTTCCTGCAGCTCTGTGGGACGGGTGGCGTGGCGCTGACGGCGGGGGTGATCGCCGTCGCGCTCGGCAGCCACGATCCGGGTGTCACCGCGGTCGTGGTGGGCCCGTCGGTTCTAGCGGTCAGCTTCGCCCTGTGGCGGAACGGGGACCGGCCTCTTCCCTTCCTGGCCGCAACTGCAGGGCTGGTGGTGACACTTGCCGGTCTCCACGACGTTCTTCACCTGGGATTGACCCCGACCGAGGTGGCTGCGGTGATCTGGGTGACCTGTATCGCCGTGGCGGTCATCAGCGCCCTGCGTCTCCTCCACCCGGCCCTACCGGCGCTGCTTGTCTCGGAGATGGGTGCGATCGGCGCATCTCTCGCCATTGCCAATGCGCACCACGCGCTCGGTATCTTCCTCGGCTTGGCCACGGGCGTAGGGGGAGTGGCCGCCGGGCTGTCGCTCAGACACACCTCGATGGTCGTGGTCGGTGTTCTGGGATCGCTGATCTTCCTCATTCGGATGCTCGCCCTGTACATCCGCGGGATGGGAAGTGCCCTCACAGTCCTGGCGATCGGAGTCGTGATCGTCGTGCTCGCCATCCGGAAAGGACCCCACCACGGCAGTGCCTCCGGCTCAGGAGGAGCGGCCGGACCCAACGCCACGTAGGCAGCGGGGCCGACCCTCACCGCTGTGATGCTCCCGCACGTATGGGGCATCGACACTCGCCCGCATAATCCTACCTCCCAGGAAGGAGTCATCCAGGAAACCGAAAGAGGCCGTGCGAGCCTACGGCGACGCGTGGGGCCATGTGAGCCCCTCCGAGCGACGGGCGCCGGAGGGTGACGAGCCGACCACCCGCCCTAGAAGCCCGTGAGGGGACGGGCGTCCCCGCTAGTGTCCTGACTCGCTAGTTCGGGAGGAATGTGGTCTGGGGTCGCGAACTCTGTCGTTGAGCGATAACGATGGAGGTCGAGATGGCAAGGATGGGACGACCGAAGGCGGATCTGGTGCTCAGCGACGATGAGCGCTTGACGCTGGAGCGGTTGACGAATCGGGCGGTGGCGGCTGAGTTGAAGGTGAGCGAGGCCATGGTCGGCAAATGGCGGGGTCGGTTCGTGGAGAACCGTCTGAATGGCCTGTTCGACGAGGCCCGCCCGGGTCCCCCACGAACTATTACCGATGACCAGGTCGAAGCGGTGATCGTCAGACCTTGGAGGACAAGCCGGCCGACGCTACGCACTGGTCGACCCGGTCGATGGCCAAGGCCATGGGTATGTCACAGACGTCGATCAGCCTGATATGGCGGGCGTTCGGGCTTCAACCGCACCGATCCTAGAGCTTCAAGCTGTCCACCGATGCGCTGTTCGTGGACAAGGTCAAAGACATCTGCGGCCTCTATCTCGACCCGCCCGAGCGCGCCGCTGTCCTATGCGTTGACGAGAGTCAGATCCAGGCGCTCAACCGGTTCGCGCCGATCCTGCGATGATGCCCGGCACCCCCGAGCGGGCCAGCCACGACTACGTGCGCAACGGCACCACCAGCCTCTTCGCCGCTTTGGACATGGCCACAGGCAAGGTGATCGGCTCCCCTGCACCGCCGCCACCGGGCCGTGGAGTTCAAGAAGTTCCTGCAAAGAATCGACAGCGAGGTCCCCGCCCATCTCGAAGTGCACCTGGTGCTGGACAACTACGCCACCCACAAGACCCCCGAAATCCAGCGGTGGCTGCTGCGCCATCCCCGGTTCCATCTGCACTTCACACCTACTTCGGGATCGTGGCTGAACATGGTCGAGCGGTGGTTCTCCGAGCTGGCCACCAAGAAGATCAAGCGCGGCTCGCACATGAGCGTCCGCGCCCTGGAGAGCGATATCAAGGACTGGATCGCCACCTGGAACGACAACCCCCTGAACCCCCGCCCCTACGTGTGGGTCAAGACCGCCGATCAGATCCTGACCTCCATCGCCCGCTGCTGCCAAAGAATCTCCGCCATCGTGGCCGTCCAAAAGCCCTGAACGACACTTTCCAAGCGAATCAACAACTCAGGACACTAGGTTGCCGAGGTGTAATCCACCCCGCTGCGAACTGTCCGTTCGAGGATCCCGAGCGTCGCCCGGAGAGCCGACTCAGGCACTATCGGGAACCGGCTCTTGATGTCACCCGTGATCTTCGACCAGTCGTAGTAGGACGTGACGTCGGTTATCCCGTCCTGGGCGGCCTGAAGTCGATACCCGTAGAAATGCGGGTACGGGATGTCAGGCCCGAGGTTCCAGGCGATCTCCCTGTCCCGGTCGAAGGTGATGATGTGCACCGTCACGTCGTATTTCCCGAGCGGCACGTCATTCAGCGATTCTCTGTCCATGTGGATGACGAAAGTGTCGCCGACGTTCTCAGCGGGGCGGCCGCTGAAGCCCTGCAGCATTCCCGAGGCGTCGATCGCGACGTGGCCGGCCGGGCTGCGGAGGACGTCGAAGATCGCCGCGGGCGGGGCGGCAATGGGCCTTGTCACCTCGATGCGGTCGGGGAGGAAGACGGTATCGGGCATCTGGGCTCCTGTCGGGTTGGCCCGGGGCAGGTCCTGACCGGGTTGGGACAGCATCGCACGTCCATTACCCCCGGGGTCGCCAATTCCCAGCGTTGGACATCCCCACGCGATCGGGGAAGGGCACCTCTCCACCTTCGTCCACTCGCCGCCCCGGGTGTCAGTTGCCTGTCGTCAACCTGGCGCACCCTCCCCTGCGCGTCACAGGCGCCACGGAACACCATTGAGTCAGCTCTGAATGATCCCCTTCGTGGCGGCGAAAGGATCCCAATCCGGCTCCAGATGCGGTTCGCACTCGATCCGGTGGGCGACGCCTCTCGCCAGCTCGTCCGAGCAGAGACGTGCGATGGGGGCGACAGTCATGTCTCGCTCAGCACATGTTCGCCGCCGGCTGGATCGTCCCCGGCCCCGTGAGGCGCTCGGTCGTCGTCTTCGAGACCGGGGCCGAGTCACTGGCGGCCCACTTCGGTATCGACGCCGCTCGCTGCCGCTAGACGTAACCGTACGGTGAGGGCCTCGGGCCGGCTCTGCGGGATCATCCGTGAACTCCAAGCCGGTGTCGACCGACCCGACCCGCGCCGAGCCGGACGCCCCACCGAGATCGCCGCCGAGCAGGTGGGTGAAGAGGATCGTGAGGAAGCCGGGGGCGGGTGCCCAACCGAGGCGTGAACGCGCTGTAGTGGGTTTCATGTGGTCGCAGCGCGCTTGTAGAGGCCGTAGGAGATCATGAAGAAAACGATGGCGATCCCGGCGGACCAGGCCAGTGACAGCCAGACGTCATGAGTGGCGTTGCCGCCCTCGAACAGCGCGCGGACGGCGGAGACGGTGACACTGAGGGGTTGGTCGCGGGCGAAGCCCTGGAGCCAGCCGGGGAGGGTGCTGACGGGCACGATGGCGTTGCTGGCGAACAGCAGCAGGAACGTCGGTCCGGTACCGGCGTTGGCGGCGCTCTCGGGGTCCTTGACCGCGATCCCGATGGCGGCGTTCATCCAGCAGAACGCGTAACCGAAGGCGAGGATCAGCGCCATGCCGAGTGCGATGCGCTCGGCGTCACTGTCGAAGCGGAACCCGACGGCGATGCCGAGGCCGACCATGATGGCCAGCACGACGAGGCTGCGGATGGCGTCGGTGAGCGATCGGCCGGTGAGAACGGCGGAGCGGGCCATCGGGAGGCTGCGGTAGCGGTCGATCAGTCCGCTCTTCAGGTCCTCGGCCATGGCGATGGCGGAGGTCATCGCTCCGACCAGGACCGAGACCAGGAAGATGGCGGGCACGACGAAGTTGACGTAGCTGCCGCCGGGTACCTTGATCGCGCCGGCGAGGATGTAGCGGAACAGGAGCAGCAGCATGATCGGCTGCAGCGCGTACAGGAGCAGTCCTGGGGTGCGGACGCTGCGCAACAGGTTGCGCTTCGCCACGCCGGCGAAGTCACGGAAGGCGAGTGCAGGTGTCATGCGCGCCGGCGCGAGCTGAGACCACGACGTGTCGGTCATCGCTCCACCTCGACACTCGACGGTTCGGGGTCACCGTGTGGCCGGCCTGTGAGGGAGAGGAACACCTCGTCGAGCGTCGGGCGGCGGATGCCGAGATCGTCGAGGGGGATCCCGGCTTCTTGGAGGCGGCGGCCGGTGTCGAGCAGTAGGTCGGTGCCTTCTCCGGCTGGGATACTGATCTGTCGTTGCTCGGCATCGGATCGGGGTGGCGTCGGGCTGAGGTCACCCAGCACGGTGACTGCCCGTTCCAGGTCGCTCGCCTTGGTGACCCGCGCTTCCAGGGTGGCGCCGCCAATCCGGGTCTTGAGCTGATCGGCCGTCCCGTCGGCGATCACCGTGCCCTTGTCGATCACGACGATCCGGTCGGCAAGCTGCTCGGCCTCCTCCATGTACTGCGTGGTCAGCAACACCGTCGCGCCGGCGCCCACCCTCTCGCGGACGAGCCGCCACAGGTCGTTACGCGACCGGGGATCGAGCCCGGTCGTCGGCTCGTCCAGGACGAGAACCAGAT
>JAKAXG010000327.1 GCA_021827225.1 Actinomycetes bacterium
CCCCAACGAGGGCATGGCCGCCATCCGCAAGATCGTGGCCGACCACGAGGAGCTCGGCACCAGGGCGGTGTCGGTGTTCCCGGCCGGCACCTTCCCGCAGGTGCCCATCAACGACAAGAAGATGTATCCCATCTACGCCAAGTGCGTGGAGCTGGGGCTTTCCGTGTGGGTGAACGCCGGGATACCGGGTCCCCGGCTCAAGGGGCTGTGCCAGCACGTCGAGCTGATCGACGAGGTCATGTTCGACTTCCCGGAGCTCACCTTCGTCACCATGCACGGCTGCGAGCCGTGGGAGGAGCTGGCGGTGAAGCTCATGCTCAAATGGCCGGGCCTGCACTACTGCACGTCGGCGTTCGCCCCCCGGTACTACCCGAAGGCCGTCATCGACTTCGCCAACACCCGCGGTGCGGACAAGGTTCTCTACGCCGGCTACTACCCGATGGGGCTGAGCCTCGAGCGGATCATGAAGGAGATGCCGGGGGTACCCCTGCGGGACCACGTGTGGCCGAAGTTCCTCCACGACAACGCCGCCCGCATCCTGGGGCTGGCTTCGTGAGCGCTTCCAGTCCCGACCGGGTCGGCACCGCCGGGGCCTTCCTGTCGTGGTGCGAGGACGAGCGGCTGGACCCGGCACAGCGCGCCGGGCTGACCGGCCCGGGGGCGCCGTTCGAGATGGTGGAGGAGGACGTTCTCGGGGCCCGCATGCGGGTGTTCGCCCGCCGGCCGGCCAACATGCGCCAGGTTCTCGAAGTGGCCGGGCAGCGCTTCGGGGACCAGCCGTTCCTGATCTTCCCGGACCGCACGTTCACATTCCGGTCGCTTCTGGAACCGGTCTCCTCGGTGGCGGCCGCCCTCCAGGACCGCTTCGGGGTCGGCCCGGGGGACCGGGTGGCCATCGTCAGTGCCAACTGCGCCGGCCACGCCCTGGTGGCGTGGGCGACGCTGTGCCTGGGCGCCACGGTGGTGGAGTTGAACGGCTGGTGGACCGGCTCCGAGATGCTCCACGGGATCGCCCTGACCCAACCGAAGGTGGTCCTCGGGGACCGGCGCCGCCTCGAGCGCATCCCGCCCGGCTCCCTCGACGTGCCGGTCGTCTGCTTCGAGGACGACCTGGACGACCTCGAGGCGTCCGGCCGGGGGCGCACGCTGCCCCCCGACAACATCGCCGAGGACGACCCCCTCTGCATCCTGTTCACCAGCGGCACCACCGGGCGCCCGAAAGGCGCGGTGCTGTCCCACCGGGCGCACATCCACATGATGATGCAGGCCGCCCTCCAGGGCATGGTGGGCGCCATCCTGGAACCGGCTTCTAGTCAGAACCGGACCCCGGCCGGCCCTGGATGCAGCATCGGGGTGTCACCCATGTTCCATATCAGCGGCTTCTCCGTCGCCCTCATCGGGGGGGCCCTGATCGGGTCGACGATCGCCTACCCACCCCCCGGCCGCTGGGACCCGGAGCTGCACCTGTCCATGACCGAGGCCAACCGGGCCACGACCTGGTCGCTGGTGCCTACCCAGCTGTGGAGGCTGCT
Source organism: Actinomycetes bacterium (assembly GCA_021827225.1). The sequence goes on from JAKAXG010000327.1 coordinate 1,533, forward strand.
CGAGCATCCCCGCTTCGATGAGTTCGACCTCAGCTCCCTGCGGCGGGTCGGTGGCGGCGGATCGACCTTCCAGCCGGAGCTGTGGCGACGGGTGCGGGAGCGGCTGCCCCACCTGGAGCGGATGGGGACCGGTTACGGCATGACCGAGACGTGCGGGGCCGGCACCCACCAGGATGGCCGGGCGGCGCTCGACCATCCCGACGCGGTCGGCGCCGCGGTGCCCGGCTACGAGATCTCCGTGCGCGACGCCGACGGGCGCCTGCTCGGCGAGGGAGAGGTGGGCGAGATCTGGCTGCGGGGCCCGTGCAACCTGCTCTACTACTGGGACAACCCGGAGGCGACGGCCGCCGCCCTGGACTCCGAGCGGTGGTATCACACCCGGGAGATGGGCCACATCGGAGGCGGGCTCCTCTACCTGGACGGCCGGGGTTCGGACGTGATCATCCGGGGCGGCGAGAACATCTACCCCATCGAGATCGAGAACCGCCTGATGGAGCACCCGGCGATAGCGGAGGTGGCGGTCATCGGCGTGGCGGACCGGATCCTCGGCGAGGAGGTCGAAGCGGTCGTGGTGCTGCATCCCGGCCGCACCCTCGACCTGCAGGCCATGCAGAACTGGGTGGCCGAGGAGCTGGCCCGCTTCAAGGTCCCGGCCCGCATGCGGGTGATGGACTCGCTCCCGCACAACGCCGCGGGCAAGGTCATGAAGCACCTGCTGCGCGCCCAGCAGCCGGTGTCGGGGTCCGGCTTCGAGGCGGAGGAGTAGGCGGATGGACCTGCGCCACCTCTCCGACCGGGCCGAGATCACCGACCTGGTCTGCCGCTACACCCGGGCCATCGACACCCGCAGCTGGGACGACCTCGACGCCATCTTCACGCCTGACGCCACCATCGACTACACCGCTATGGGCGGTGTCACGGGCGGGGTGGCGGACATCAAGAGGTACCTGGCGGAGACCATGCCCCTCTTCTCCTCCACCCAGCACATGCTGGGCCTGCCGGCCATCGAGCTGGACGGGGACGGGGCCCGGGCCGTCACCCCCTGCCACAACCCCATGGTGATGGGCACGGGGGACTCCGCCCGGCTGATGGTCTGCTCGCTCTGGTACCACCACCGGTTCGTGCGGACACCCGACGGCTGGCGCGTCTCGTCCCTCACGGAGGAGAAGTGCCACATGTCGTTCATCGAGACCTCTCCGCTCTCGCCCCGCCAATGACTCCGAGCACTGACCCGCCGTACCGCCCGCTCCACCTGACCGCTGAAAGGACAACGCCAATGACCGCTCTAGGAGGTGCCGGTTGCCGCAGGTGATCGTCGAGCGTGAGGACCGGACCATGATCCTCACCCTCAACCGCCCCAAGCGCATGAACGCCTTCACCGGCACCATGCTGCTCACGCTCGTGGAGGCCTACGCCGAGGCGGCAGCCGATGACGACATCCGCTGCATCATCCTCACCGGCGCCGGTGGCAACTTCTCTTCCGGCGCCGACCTGAAGGCGATGGCCGGCCTGGCCGACGAGGACGACGCCCGCCCGGAGGCGGCCGAGGCCATGAAATCGGACCCCGACCTGCCCTGGAGGGGCTTCCTGAAGGTCGACCGGCCTCTGGTTCCCATCATCGCCGCGGTCGAGGGGGTAGCCATCGCCGGCGGCACCGAGATCCTGCTCGGCACCGACATCCGGGTCGCGGCCGAGAGCGCCCGGTTCGGTGTCTCAGAGGTCCGCTGGTCGCTGTACCCGATGGCCGGGTCCGCGGTCCGCCTGCCCAGGCAGATCCCCTACACCGCGGCCGCCGAGATCCTCCTGACCGGTAAACACATCACCGCCGCCGAGGCCAAGGACCTCGGCCTGGTCGGGCACGTGGTGCCCGACGGCCAGGCCCTGGTGAAGGCCAAGGAGATCGCCGCCCAGATCTGCCTGAACGGCCCGCTCGCCGTCGAAGCGGTGCTGCAGACCCTGCGCACCACCGGCGGCATGACCGAGGCCGAGGCCTTCGCCGACGAGTGGCCGCGGGGCCAGGCGGTCTTCGCCAGCGAGGATTCCAAGGAGGGCCCGAAGGCCTTCGCCGAGAAGCGAGTACCGGAGTTCAAGCGTCGATGAGCAGTCCCGATTCCAGCCCGTCCGCCAGCATCCCCGAAGGATTCGACACCACCGACCCCGACCTGATCCAGCAGGGCGTCCCCATGCGGGAGCTGGATGAGCTGCGGTCCCGGTCGCCGGTGTGGTGGAACCACCAGGACGCCGGCTTCGGCTTCGATGACGGCGGTTTCTGGCTCGTGACCCGCCACGCCGACGTGCGGGAGGTGTCGCTCAACCCGGAGGTCTACTCGAGCTACGCCAACGGGGCCATCGTCCGCTTCATGGAAGGCATCGACCGCGGCGCCATCGAGATGCAGCGGGTGATGATGCTCAACCAGGACGCACCCGATCACACCAAGCTGCGGCGCATCGTGAACCGGGGTTTCACGCCCCGGGCCATCCGGATGATCCAGGAGGCGCTGGCCGGTCGGGCCGAGCGGATCGCCGCCGAGGCGGCCGCGGCGGGGGAGGGAGACTTCGTCACCCAGGTGGCGTGCGAGCTCCCCCTGCAGGCCATTGCCGAGCTTCTCGGCATCGCCCAGGAGGACCGGCGCAAGATCTTCGACTGGTCGAACCAGATGATCGCCTACGACGATCCCGAGTACGAGATCGACCCGGCCGTGGCCTCGGCGGAGTTGATCAACTACGCCATGGCTCTGGGGCAGGCCCGGATGACCGAGCCCCAGGACGACATCGTGACCAAGCTGGTCACCGCCGATCTGGAGGACCGGGGACTCACCACCGACGAGTTCGCGTTCTTCGTGCTGCTGCTGGCCGTGGCCGGAAACGAGACGACCCGCAATGCCATCACCCACGGGATGATGGGGTTCTTCCAGTTCCCCGAGCAGTGGGACAGATACCGGGCCGAGCGGCCCGAGACCGCTGCCGACGAGATCGTGCGGTGGGCCACACCGGTCGTCATCTTCCAGCGGACCGCCCTCCACGACACCGAGCTGGGGGGCGTGGCCATCAAGGCCGGCCAGCGGGTCGGCATGAGCTACAGCGCCGCGAACTTCGATCCGGAGGTGTTCGACGACCCGTACCGGTTCGACATCGGACGGGACCCGAACCCCCACCTGGGATTCGGAGGCGGAGGACCCCACTACTGCCTGGGCGCCAACCTGGCCAAGCTGGAGATCAACCTGATGTTCGACGCCATCGCCGACCACATGCCGGGCATCCACCAGAACGGCCCGGCACGCCGGCTCCGCTCCGGGTGGCTGAACGGCATCAAAGAGCTCCCGGTGAGGTACTCGTGAACCGCTTCTCCGGCAAGTCCGTGATCGTGACCGGGGCGGCGTCGGGCATAGGCCGGGCCACAGCCATCCGCCTCGCCGGCGAAGGCGGCCGGGTCGCCTGCGTGGACCTGGCCGCCGACCCGCTGGAGAAGGTGGTCGCCGAGATCGCCGAGTCCGGCGGCCAGGCCACGGCCGTGCGCTGCGACGTCTCCGACCCCGAGCAGGCCCGGGCTGCGGTGGGCTCCGCCGTCGACGCGTTCGGCCCCACCGACGTGCTGTGCAACGTCGCCGGGATAGGGCGGTACCACCTGAGCACGGAGATGACACCGGCCGAGTGGCAGCGGATCCTCGACGTGAACCTCAACGGCACGTGGTTCGTGGCCCAGGCCGCGCTGCCGCACATGCTGGACCGGGGCGGGGTCATCATCAACACCGCCTCCACGTCCGGGCTGAGCCCCCAGCCGTACCAGGCCGCCTACTGCGCCTCCAAGGGCGGGGTGGTCATGCTCACCAAGGCGCTGGCCCTCGAGTACTGGGACCGCAAGCTGCGGGTGAACGCCATCGCTCCCGGCGGGGTGGACACCCCGATCATCCGGGACTTCGCCAATATGCCCGAGGGGGCCGACATGCAGCGGATCATGCGCTACGTGTCGCCGATGGGGTTCTGCAAGCCGGAGGACCTGGCTTCGCTGTACGCCTACGTCGGCTCCGACGAGGCGCACTACATGACCGGGTCGGTCGTGCTGATGGACGGGGGCATGACGCTCTAGCTGAAGGCCTCCACGCCTGGCTGGCCGGTGCGGCGCCTCGGAGGACCTCCGCAGCGGAGCACGCAGGAGCGACCGGTGCGCTACGCCGGCGCCGCCAGATCG